>JANOQY010000598.1:0-2708 GCA_031414995.1 Betaproteobacteria bacterium | reverse complement strand
GGCGGGATGACGTAATGCAGCCAATGGTGTCCGGGGTCCCTGATCTGCAACAACGTGCCGGTGTCTACCATCGACACATACCACTTCGGATCGAGCACCGCGCGCAGCTCGCCTTGCGGCTGTTCGTCAGGCATGGGTGTATTGAGCTCCTCCCGGCGTTTCGCGGCGCGGGCGATCAACAGATCGAGTTCAGCAACAGAAAGTTTTGAAATATCGATGCTCACGTTGATTCCTTTTCTGCAATATTGGCAATATTTAAAAATAGCGGGCAAGTTGGCAGCGCCAACACCACGAGAGTTCATTGTAACGACAGCCAGCCACAGATGAAAATCGGGCAACACCAACGCCAGCCGATAAAATGTCTGCACTCCTCACAATATCAATAAACATGGCCCACACACTCCCCGCCAAGTGGCTCCAGCTACTCAGCCACGACGCAACCGCACATCTGCAGCGCGCAACGGCAGCCGCAGAACATGAAGCTGCGTTGGGAAAACATGTTTTTCCGCCACGCGCCGATTGGTTCGCGGCTTTTCATCACGTTGCACCTGAGAACGTGCGGGCCGTTATCCTCGGCCAAGACCCCTACCCCACGCGCGGCAATGCAATGGGCCTCGCTTTTTCAGTACCGCGCGGCGTAAAGCCAGCGGCATCGCTCAAAAATATTTACAAAGCACTCAACAATGATCTCGCCATTGCGCCCGCCGCCCATGGTGACCTCAGCAGTTGGGCCGCGCAAGGCGTGCTGCTGCTCAATAGCGTATTGACCGTGGAAGATGGCCAGCCAAATGCGCACGCAGAACTGGGGTGGCGGGAGTTCACCGACGCGGTAATCGCGGCACTCGGCCGTGGAGATCAATCACCGAAAGCGTTTTTGCTTTGGGGTGCGCACGCGCAAAAAAAATCGCCGCTGATTGATGCGCATCGTCACCTTGTCCTTACCTCAGCGCATCCTTCGCCACTTTCCGCCCGGCGTGGATTTTTTGACTGCAAACATTTTTCGCAGGCGAATGCATTTCTAGCCGATCACCAGCTGGTTACAGTGGACTGGTCGCTCCCCGCATAGCAACAACGCTCGCAGACGCAGGAACTGCGAGGTATCCGCCATCCAATTCGCTGACGATAACGCAACGTTATCCGACGAGGTTTTGCTCTTTTCTCCTACAAGAAACGGCAAATTTCAGAGCGACAATTTCGCCATGAACTGTCACGCGAGCGTTGCCTTGATGTGCCTTGGACTGGCTGCTTTCGCAAAATTCCTCCACCAGAACCTTTAGAGCCGAGATAACCATGAACGCTGAAACCAATCACGCCGCACCCGACAATCTGGCGGCCACCAGTGACGCAAGATTTGATATGCGACTGACTGAAAAATTTGATGACGGCGAGAATTCTGGTAGCGGCTGGATGTGGGTGGGCGCGCTTATGTTCGCAGGCGTGCTGATCGTGGCCGGTTATCTGGACCCTGAATCGCCACGTCCTGAGCAGGCATCCACGCAGGCACTCAACGAAAGAGTGGCTTTGAACGATCCCGCGTCGCAAGCCGTAGCGGCAGATGCGAAGCGCACGGACCATCGTGCCGATAAAGGATATTAGAAATTTGCAGCGCCATTTACTTCTGGCGTGGGTGAGCACCACCGTTCTACTTTGCGCATTTAATTGCAGTGTTTAAAAGGAAAAAAAATGAATTCAATATTCAAAAGTTTTGTAGCGGCAGGTACGCTGGCAATTGCCACGCACGCCACCGCACAGATCACTTTCTACGAGAGAGAGGGGTTCGACGGTCGTTCTTTCACGACTGAGAAGCAGATCGGAAACTTTGAACAAAACGGCTTCAATGATCGCGCCTCGTCTGCGGTGGTGTTGCGAGGCCGATGGGAAATTTGCGAGGACACCCGGTTCAGCGGTCGGTGTGTGGTGTTGCGCCCAGGCAGATATCCGTCGCTGGCAACAATGAATTTGAATAACAGCGTCTCATCGGTGCGAATGGTGCCTAGAGCCGTGCGTGATGATGACAATCAATACGCGCCAGCACCGGCTGTGCCACAAATCACATTCTACGAACGTGAAGGTTTTGCTGGCCGGGCGTTTACCACAGGAACCCAAATCGGCAACCTCCAGCGCCAAGGCTTTAATGATGTTGCGTCCTCAGTCGTGGTGGTGCGCGATTTTTGGGAGGCATGCGAAGACTTGTGGTTTGCTGGTCGCTGCGTTGTGTTGCGTCCGGGCCGGTACCCATCACTCGCTGCGATGGGATTGAACGACAGCGTTTCATCTATCCGCGTTGTGGGCACGAGCGAGCGGCCTGAAGACAACAATTACGCACCGCTTCCCGGATCCGCACAAGTTACCTTTTACGAACGTGAAGGTTTTCAAGGGCAGTCTTTCACTACACGGGACCAAATCGAAAACTTCGGACGGTTCGGCTTCAATGATCGTGCCACGTCGGCGATTGTTGTCGGTGAACCGCGTGAGGTCTGCGAAGACGCAGGGTTTCGCGGTCGTTGTGTAGTTCTCCGCCCAGGCCGCTATGCATCACTGGCCGAAATTGGCCTGAACCAGCGAATTTCATCGGTTCGCGCGGTCAGCGCAAATTGGCGGCTTGAGAACAATCGCCCCGTTCCCGCCCCGGTAGGTTTCTACAATTATCAACGTCGCGACGACGAGCGTCTCTACGAAGCGCGCGTCACATCAGTGCGTGCAGTAGT
>JANOQY010000597.1:0-4393 GCA_031414995.1 Betaproteobacteria bacterium | reverse complement strand
GCGAAAAATCGAGACTGTTGTGGTCGTTTACCCACGGCATCCAGTGCTTTAGATTTTCACGCGATGCGTTCACTGCGTCCCACAAATGCGGTGCGTGCTCATCACGCAACGCGCGCAACGCGACACGCTCGCCGATCAACTCGGAGGGAATGTCCAGAAGAATCGGATTCAGCTTTTCGTTCATGTGGCCAGTTTGGAGAGATCGGCGACTTTGTTCATGAGTGTGTGCAAATCTGAAAGCAACGCCAGACGGTTAGCGCGCAGCTTTGGGTCTTCCGCATTGACCATCACGCCGTCGAAGAAGGCATCGACTGGCGCTTTGAGTGTTGCAAGCGAAGCCAGGGCGCCAGCGTAGTCAGCCGTCGCTGCAAGACGTTCAAAAACCGGACGCGCCGCCACAACTGCAGCATGCAGCACACGCTCGGCAGGTTCGACCAAGTGGGATGCATCGACCATATCCGCCGAACTCTCGGATTTTTTTAATATGTTTCCTATACGTTTATTCGCAGCGGCGAGACTCGCCGCTTCTGATAGTTTTTGAAATGCGCGCACTGCTGCCAGCCGTACCGGCATTTCTCCCCACGGTGGGCGTACCGACACCACCGCATCGACTTCCAAAGCTGTATAGCCAAGATCGCGCAGATAGCCGATCAAGCGATCAAAGATGTATCCGACAAGCTTGTCCGCCGATTCCGGTTTTGCTGTTGTAAAAGGCTTCAACGCATGCGCGACCAAGTCTTTGACTGTCAGGGGCAAATCGCGCTCGATCAACATCCGCAGTACTCCGAGCGCGTGACGGCGCAATGCGAATGGGTCTTTGTCTCCCGTAGGAATTTGATCGATCGAAAAAAGTCCTGCCAACGTTTCCAGCTTGTCAGCCAGCGCCACGGCCAACGCTACGTTCGAGCCGGGCAATGTATCCCCAGCAAAGCGCGGCTTATAGTGCTGCTCAATGGCGTCCGCAACAACTTTTCCTTCGCCGTCGTGCAGCGCGTAATAGCGTCCCATCGTGCCTTGTAACTCTGGAAATTCGCCCACCATGTCAGTCACGAGATCAGCTTTGGCCAGCAGCGCCGCACGATCAGCCTGCTGCGCATCAGCGCCAATCTGCGCGGCAATGTATGCCGCCAGATTGCGAACCCTCACGACGCGCTCGCCCTGAGACCCAAGTTTGTTGTGATAAACCACGCTCGCCAATTTCGGGATGCGATCCACCAGCTTCGTTTTTTTGTCCGTCTCGAAGAAAAACCGTGCGTCGGACAACCGCGGTCGCACCACCCGCTGATTCCCCTCAATCACGTTCTGCGGGCTATCCAAACGCATATTGCTAACTATCAGGAACCGGCTCGACAACCCACCTTCCGATAAGAACAACGGAAAATATTTCTGGTTCAGCTTCATCGTCAACACGAGACACTCGGCTGGCACCTCAAGAAACTCGGCATCGAACTTGCCAACGTACACCGTTGGTCGCTCCACCAGTCCGGTGACTTCATCGAGCAGCGGCGTGTAATTTTCAGACTCGCCCATCGTATCGCCGGTTTGCTCAGCATGCGCAAAGAGCAAGCGCATGATTTCAGCGCGACGCTTTTCAAAGCTGGCAATCACGCCGCCTTCATTTTCCAGACGGGACTCATATTCGTCGGCGTGTTTGAGTTCTATATCAGCCGCACCTTGGAAACGGTGGCCATGCGTCGTGCGACCGGCATCCAAACCGAGCACGTGAATGGAAACAACATCCGCGCCATGCAACGCGACCAAGCCGTGCGCTGGCCGTACAAATTGAACCGTGGTTTCCCCGTCGGCCAGTTGGTAGCTCATCACCTTCGGCACAGGCAGCGCATCGATGGTTTCTTCCAGTGCTGGCTGCAAGGCCACCAGTAAACTTTGCCCCTTAGCCAAATCACGCAAAAGCAATTGCTGCGCCTTGCCCTCGCCTTCACGTTCGAGCGTGGAGACATCAAAATCCGGCTTGCCGAGACCAGCGAGTTTCTTGATTAACGCCTGCGTTGGCTTGCCTTCGGTGTCGAGTCCGACGGAGGATGGCATCAGCTTTCTGATGACGGTCTCATCAGGCGCCACTGTTCCTACGTTCGTGATGTGAACCGCCAAGCGACGTGGTGAGGCGAATATCGTCGCTACTGAGTTTGCAGCGAGCAGACCACGTTTCTTCAACCCATCGTAAATACCGGCTGCGAATGCATCGCCCAGCTTCTTCAACGCCTTCGGTGGCAACTCTTCCGTGAACAACTCAACCAATAGTGGCGCGGTACTCATGCCGCCACCTTCTTCGGCGCATGCAACATCGGAAATCCCAACCGCTCACGCGATTCAAAATAACTCTGCGCCACACTACGCGCCAAATTACGAATACGCCCAATGTACGCCGCGCGCTCAGTCACCGAAATCGCCCCCGCAGCATCAAGCAGATTAAACGTATGCGCGGCTTTCAATACTTGCTCATAAGCAGGAAGTGCCAACTGCTTCTCCATCAGATTTTTTGCATTGCCTTCAAAATCAGCAAAGTGCCGCAACAGCGCTTCAACATTCGCATGCTCAAAGTTGTAAGTCGATTGCTCAACCTCATTCTGGTGATAAACATCGCCATACGTCAGGCGTCGTTCAACGCCATTTTCTTTCCACGTCGTCCACACCAAGTCGTAAACATTTTCCTTGTTCTGCAAATACATCGCGAGGCGCTCTAGCCCGTAGGTAATCTCGCCCGTGATCGGCTTGCATTCAATGCCGCCGACTTGCTGGAAATAGGTGAACTGCGTGACTTCCATACCGTTGAGCCACACTTCCCAGCCGAGCCCCCACGCGCCGAGCGTGGGATTCTCCCAATCGTCTTCGACAAAACGCACATCGTTTTTCTGTAAATCCAGACCGAGCGCTTCCAGTGAACCCAGGTACAGATCGAGAATATTTGGAGGCGAGGGCTTGAGCACCACCTGAAATTGGTAGTAGTGCTGCAAGCGATTGGGGTTTTCGCCGTAGCGACCATCCTTGGGACGACGCGAAGGCTGCACGTAGGCCGCGCGCCACGGCTCGGGGCCGAGTGAGCGCAGAAAAGTGGCGGTGTGCGAGGTGCCCGCGCCGACTTCCATATCGTAAGGCTGCAACAACGCGCAACCTTGGGCGTTCCAGTAATCCTGGAGCTTGAGAATGACTTCTTGGAAGGTAATCATGAATCGAGAGATTTTCTTGCGCTAAACTGCCGATTTTACGTGGTTAGCCGTGCGTTACGCAAAATCATGCCGACAGATAAATGAATCAGATGCTCCCTCAAACGCCTCAATCATTGCCCGCCGCCGCACCTGCGACGAATGAGCCGCAGTACGTTTGGCAAACCTGTCTCAACATCGAAGATGCGCCCGCGACGCCGTATCAGCAGCATTTCAATCCGCAGATGCTGGATGTGCTGGCGCATCCGCCCCGGGTGCTTCTGGACGTCGGCTGCTCGTCGGGCATCCTTGGCCATTACGTAAAAAGTTTGCACCCCGCCTGCCGCACCATCGGTATCGAGCCAAACCGCGCCACTGCTGCGCTTGCCGCGCAGAATCTTGATCAAGTGTTGTGCGGAAAATTTGAGGATTTCAAGCTCGAAGATGAAGGCATCGCCTTGGGCAGTCTCGACACGGTTGTGATGGCGGACGTGCTCGAACACATGTACGACCCCTGGCACGTGATGGTGAAACTGAAACCTTATCTGTCGCCTGATGCGCAGATTATTCTAAGCATTCCGAACACTCGGCATCTGGGCCTGATGCAAGGTCTGATCGACGGTGGCAAGTGGACCTACGCTGAAAAGGGCTTGCTCGACATCACACATATCCGCTTCTTCACACTAAAGGAAATTGCCAATTTCCTTCAGCAGACCGGCTACCGCATGGAGTTTGTGAATCATTTTCTGGATGAAGGTTTGGCACCTTTCTACGAGCAAAACAAATCGAATCCGGACATCAATATTCGACTGGGCCGCATATCGATGGAGAAAGTATCGCCGAGAGAATTGGCGGAACTTTGCACTTGGCAGTTTTTTATTCGTGCGCGGGTAGCGTAGCGAATAAATTAACAAACTCTAGCACTGGCGGGCGTTTCCAAGCATAAAGTGCCTGTGATACACGCCGAATATAGAGTTTGGCATTATTATTGTGCCGTCCCTTGTGGTCGCCCAGCTACGTCAAACGCTACCTCTCCGACGCCTCGTCCTACGCAGAGTTCCCAATTGCGCCTACAGATTCTGTACGGGTCGCGACTTAGTATCGTTGGCACGAGTTGCCGATTTGTCGGCAGCGATCTTATTAAGTTATGCCAACTGGAAGCGGGGAGTGTTTATGGATCGCATTATTGCAGGGCGCTTTGAAACCAAGGCGAAAGCCGATGTGGCAGC
>JANOQY010000596.1:0-15292 GCA_031414995.1 Betaproteobacteria bacterium | reverse complement strand
ATGCCGCAGCGTGCGCCCTATTTCATCCCAGCCATTGAGCAACGACTGCTTGCGGGAATCCTCAACAGCAAATTTGTAGGTTTCAGCACCAGGTACCTGCACAATTTGTCGCTCAAGATCAACGCTCAATTGCAAGCCATTTGTCGCGGCAACAATATTGAACAAGTGATCCACTTCCAGTTCACTCAACACGATGGGCAGCAACCCGTTCTTGAAACAGTTATTGAAAAAAATATCCGCGTAGGACGGCGCAATGATGGCGCGGAAACCGAATTGCTGAAGCGCCCACGGCGCGTGCTCGCGCGAGGACCCGCAGCCAAAATTTTTCCGCGTGAGCAAAATCGTGGCCCCAGAAAAACGCGATTGATTGAGCACGAAATTGGGATTCAGCGGACGCTTGCTGTTGTCCATGCCCGGCTCGCCCAGATCGAGATAGCGCCATTCGTCGAACGCGTTCTCACCGAAGCCGGTGCGCTTGATCGACTTCAGAAACTGCTTCGGGATGATCGCGTCGGTATCGACGTTGGCACGATCAAGTGGCGCGACCAGCCCGGTATGTTGGCGAAAAGGTTCCACGCGTTTGCCTTAGTTCTTTGCCTTGTCAGCGGCTTTCTCGATGACTTCGCCACCCTTTTTGATGTCCTTGCCAACACCTTCAATCGTGTTGCAGGCAGCGAGTAACGCGCACATTGCGATCAATGCAAGTAATTTCTTCATATTCATTCTCCTTTATGTCTTTATAAAATTTGACGAACGTCTGCAAACCGACCCGCTATCGCCGCTGCTGCGGCCATTTCCGGACTGACCAAATGGGTGCGCCCACCCGCGCCCTGACGGCCTTCAAAATTGCGATTGGACGTGGATGCGCAGCGCTCGCCGGGTGATAGCCGATCATCGTTCATGCCCAAACACATTGAGCAGCCCGGCTCGCGCCACTCAAACCCTGCTGCCAGAAAAATCTTGTCCAACCCCTCAGCTTCGGCTTGCCGTTTTACCAGCCCTGAACCTGCCACCACCATCGCAAGCTTGACGTTATCAGCGATATGCCGACCACGCACGACACCCGCTGCGGCACGCAAATCTTCAATGCGTGAATTGGTACAGCTGCCGATAAAAACTTTGTCGATACGAAT
Source organism: Betaproteobacteria bacterium (assembly GCA_031414995.1). Lineage (GTDB taxonomy): Bacteria > Pseudomonadota > Gammaproteobacteria > Burkholderiales > Usitatibacteraceae > UKL13-2. The sequence goes on along the minus strand of JANOQY010000596.1, from coordinate 14,159 downwards.
TTCAGCAATCGGCGTTCCCGGATTCAGGCCCATATATTGCAACGCACGCTCCATTGCTTCGCGCTTCACCGGGTCGCTTTCCTTCGCAGGCTCAGGCACTTTGTCGTCAATGCTGACAACCATTTCCGGCGACGTACCCCACGTGACTTGCGGCACGATGGCTGCGGCGTCAAGATCAACGACACGGTCAAACGTAGCACCAACATCTGAGTGCAAACTCGCCCAATAGCGCGCAGCTTGCTCGAACATTTCACCCTTGGGCGCGAATGGACGACCTTTCAGGTATTCAATCGTTTTTTCGTCTGCCGCCACCATGCCTGCGCGGGCACCGGCTTCAATGGCCATGTTGCAGACAGTCATGCGGCCTTCCATCGACAGCGCGCGGATAGCCGAGCCTGCAAATTCAATCGCCGAGCCTGTCCCACCCGCAGTACCAATTTTGCCGATGATGGCAAGTACGATATCTTTGGCGGTTGGTTGCCAACTGCGGCCACGTCCAGCCTTGCCCTCGACACGAATCAACAGCGATTTGGATTTTTTTGTTACCAGACACTGCGTGGCCATCACGTGTTCGACTTCCGAGGTACCGATACCGAACGCCAGCGCCGCGAATGCACCGTGCGTGGAAGTATGCGAATCACCGCACACGACGGTCATGCCCGGCAATGTCGCGCCCTGCTCCGGACCGATCACATGCACAATGCCCTGACGCGCGTCGTGCATACCGAAATAATCCTTTACACCAAATTTTTCGATATTCCTGTCGAGTGTTTCGACCTGCAAGCGCGAAATCGGATCAGCGATACCTTCATTGCGGGCCGTGGTTGGCACGTTGTGGTCAGCCGTGGCGACGATAGACTTTAACCGCCACAGTTTGCGACCATGAATCTCCAGCCCCTCAAACGCTTGAGGGCTGGTGACCTCATGCACAAGATGACGATCAATATAGATGAGCGCAGTCCCGTCTGATTCTTCGTGAACCAGATGCGCGTTCCAGAGCTTGTCGTAAAGGGTGTGGGGCATTGAGGCCATATCGGCAATCGTAATCGTCTACTGCGACTAATCGATAATTATACAAGTCGCACCGTATTTGTGCGCCGCAGCATGCGTCTCAAGACCCCGCTCAACGCGCAAAATCAAGGGCTGAGCTGCACCGACAGGTAGATGCCGTCCTGATTTTTTTTGTCTGCTACTTGGCCAAGACGAGCGTAGGCCAGCGTCAACGAAACATGTTTGTTGATAAACCACGCTGCAAAAAAGTCGGCGTAATTATCTTCGCGAAACACCGTCAGATTGTCCGACTTGAAACGATATTCCGCACCAACGGCAAAATAATCCGTAAGCAATATTGCGGCTGAAGCTTCAAGCTCGACTTGGTAGCGATCCCGCTTGTCACCACCGAAGCCCAACAGTCCCAATTGATTCGCCTTGGTCGCGCGGAGTGTCGCGTTCAAGAGCACATTCCTACCCGCAAAGCCTGCAAGATAGAGTTTGGTCGCAGATAAATACAAATCGGTACCAGAACCATGGCGCGCACCCAGCGCTATTGGAATGGCCATGTCGCGATTTCTCTTGTGTTGAAGTCCAACAGCTATTTGAGGCATCCAGCTATCCTGATCAAACACCGCGTCACCCGCGATTTTGATCTTCGCGCCAAAGATGTCCTGCCGAATGGATTGGCCGGGCACTGTCGTTCCTAGGCTAAATAGCTGGCGTGTAAGCGAGAGTTCAACGCGATCATTGAGCCCCACAGCGACCCCACTGCTCTTGAGGCCAAAATCATCGATGTCGATATTGGTGTGAAACGCAGTCGCTGCTATCTGGTCGCGCGTGCCGTAGCCCGCGATGACGGCCCACGGAACCAAACCCCCGCCAGCAGCACCTTCGATCTGGCTGACGCCGCCCGTCGCGATGAGGCGATCACCTGCGTTTGCGGGTCGGGTTGTGGTCAAGCAAATAAACGCAGCAATGAAAGCTGCGGCGAGGGGAATTGAACAATGTGATGACGATCTTGTCAGTCTGGGCATGAGGTAGAAACGATAAGACATTAATTCCAAAATCGGCATGATGATTGCAAAGCAACTGGCGATGGTGAGTATTGGGTTTGAAGTTTGTGTCTCCCCCGCTCGTGATAATCTTGGCTAACACAAACATGGGCACCGACCATCTTTGGCGACCTTATTGGAAACCACAAATAAAATTTCACTGCATGAGTTCAATCAAGACCAAAATTAGCTTAGTCGGTATTTGTATGGCCACAATGTGTCCGGTGGCGTTCGCAAGCACATTATACGAGCGGCTGGGTGGTGAGAAAACCGTTGCGCAATTCGTCTCTGAGACCGTTGACCTCTCGGCCGTCGATCCACGTATCAAACGCTCATTCGACAAGGTTGACCTGAAAAAATTGAAGGTAAAAGTTGCCGAACAGATTTGTGCGCTCACCGATGGGCCGTGCAAGTATTCTGGTGACTCCATGAAACTTGCCCATCAGGGTATGGACGTGACGGAAGCAGAGTTTTATGGTTTCGTAGAAATTCTGCGCGGCGCACTGAATCGTGCCAAGGTACCTGAAGGCGCAAAGAACGAGCTTTTGCGCATATTGGCGCCGATGAAGCGCGATATCGTCACCAAGTAATCCAGAACGGGCTTTTTCACGTACCAATGAAATGACACTCAACTTATACAAAGCTCTACACGTCGTTCGCACCGTCGGGCTCGCTGCTGTCGGATTGGTCGTGGCTGCGCACTGCGCCGCCGCACAAATTTCGGTAGCGGTTAAAGACCAATCCGGCCAACCCGTCGCTGATGCGGTGGTGTATGCCAATATCATTTCTGGCAGCACACCAAACAGACCGAAGCGGGAAATTTCCGTTGAGCAAATCGACAAGGAATTCGTACCATTGGTGAGTGTGATTCAATCCGGGACGCTGGTAAATTTCCCAAACCGCGACAAAGTGCGCCATCACGTTTACTCGTTTTCACCCGCAAAGACATTTGAAATCAAACTTTATTCCGGCGTGCCCGGTAAACCGATCCTGTTCGAGAAGGCTGGCGAAGTGGTACTCGGCTGTAATATCCACGACACGATGCTTGCCTACATGCTGGTGGTGGATACGCCTATTTTCGCGAAGAGCGACAAGCGGGGCGTCGCGCTGCTCGACGGTTTATCGGCCGGTGAATATGAGGTCCATATGTGGTATCCGGGCACAATAGCGGCAGCTAGTGCCGCCCCAAAAAAAATAAAACTTTCTGCGAATGAAGCAGCGACGCTCGCATTCACATTCAGTCTAAAACCCTCAAGCCCGACCGCGCCGAAATCCAAACAGGGAAATGAAGCTTATTAAATTCGGGCGCCTTGAAAAGCGCATTGTCGTATTCTTTGTCGGCCTGCTTGTGATCGTGCAAACAGCGGCGTTTTTTTCGATCAGCTACGCGATTGAGCAGAATGCCCGGCGCAATCTGCGTGACGAGCTCAATGTCGGCTCACGTGTTTTCAAACGCCTGCTTGAACAAAAAGAACAGCAGCTTGTCGCAGCCACGAACGTACTGACACGTGACTTTGCTTTCCGTGATGCCGTCGCCACGCGGGATCGCAACACCATCGTTGATGTTCTGCGCAACCATGGATCACGAATTTCCGCGAATCGGCTGGCGCTGGTCGACATGAATAATGTAGTGTCGGCAGATACCGTTCAGCCAGCACTGATCGGCAAACAGTTCGCATACCCAGAGCTTATCGTCGAAGCCACTGGTAAGAGCACCGTTTCGGCGATCCGCATTATTGACGGCACGATTTACCAGTTAGTCGTGGTTCCAGTGCTTGCACCGTTGCCAATCGCGTGGGTGGTAATCGGCTTCGTAATCGACAATTCGTCCGCAATGGAGCTCAAGCGGATTACCGGCCTGGACGTATCTTTTCTTGGCACAGCCAATAACCAGCCCGCGGCCATTCTTGCGACGACGCTACCCCCTGATATCCGCACAAGTTTGCAGAATCTTGCCGCAAGCATTTCACCTCATGACGAGAGCGCCGAGCAGCCCAGCGCCGCGATCGAACTGGGAAATGAAGAGTTTGAGATGCTCGCGACCACCATCGACCGCTACCGTGACAATGGCACCGAAAGCCGTGTATTCGCGGTACTGCAACGATCGGTGCGCGATGGCTTGCAGCCTTATGAAGCACTCAAGTTGGCGCTATTGTTTTTGGCTGCCGTGAGCCTGCTCATTACGCTGGTCGGCAGCCTGCGTATCGCGCGCCGCATTACGCGGCCAGTAAGACAACTGGCAATTGCCGTGAAACAAGTTGCTGCCGGCAATTATGGTGAGCCGATCTTGCTGCAACAAGATGATGAAATCGGCGAGCTCGCGACGGCGTTCAACAACATGTCAAAGGGGCTGACTGAACGTGATCAGGTGAGGGATATTCTGGGTAAGGTCGCGTCCCACGAAGTCGCCGAGCAGTTGCTAAAACAAAACATCAAGCTGGGCGGCGAGGAGCGCGACGTGACAGTGCTTTTCACCGATATCCGCGATTTCACTTCCCTCTGCGAAAACCATCCACCTGCGCTAACGATTGGATTGCTGAATCGTTACCTCACACTGATCAACGCGATTATCGACGAGCATGACGGCGTCATCGACAAATACACCGGCGACGGCGTGATGGCACTGTTCGGGGCACCGATTGGACGCTCCGATGATCCGCAGCGTGCTGTTCACGCTGCGCTGGCCATCGACAAGCGCATGCGCCAATTGGCCCGCGAATTGGCGGCAGAGAAACTGCCAAATCCAGACGTTGGCATTGGCGTCAATACGTCGCGCGTAGTCGCGGGCAATATCGGTTCGCCATCGCGATTGAATTACACCGTGCTGGGTGATGGCGTAAATCTGGCGTCGCGCCTTGAAAGCCTCACCAAGCGCTACCGGGTGCCCATCATTGTTGGCGAACAAACAGCGGCTGCGGCGCGCAATTTCGCCTATCTCGAATTGGACAAGGTACGCGTGCTGGGTAAAACGACGGCGGCGCGTGTATTCCAGCCGGTTGGACTGGCCGGTCAGCTTGATCCTGCGCTGCGCGATTTGGTGGAGCGGCATCAACATGCCTTGGCATTGTTTCGCACGCGCAATTGGATGGCGGCAGATGCTATTTTCCGCACCCTCGCCCCGCGTCCGGGCTACGCGCGCATTGCCGAGATATATATGGGCTACGTAAGTGAGTTCTCCGCAAGAGAACCTGACGCGGATTGGGACGGCGCGTTTACATTGAGCAACAAGTAGCGAAACTATCCAGCTGGCGCGGCACTTCAGGCATTTTCATGCTGGGAGGCCCACCAAATGGCGATCTGCGAGGAAATATGTGGCGAATCCTATGTATGTGCCGCTACTTTTTTATTGCCAAACCGTCATTCCCGACCATTGATCTTGCGATTTTGCAGAGCCTGCTTAATTTGCGCGGCCATTGCTTTTTCGTCTAGCTCGGCCACCGCGTCCCCCTTCCATGATGCATGCTGGATACGCAGCTCGGGCGCAACTTCGTCCTCGCGACGCATATCTGCCTCCCAGAGCGCAATCGCCTTACGGGATCGCGCCTTGCTTCGGAGAAACATGGCAAGCGTGGTGACGAGAATGATCGCGATGATAGTCGCAGCAACGACACCAGTCATAGACCAAAAACGGTCGCAAACCGGAGAACCGACGCTCGCTGCCGCACAGTTTTGTGCCATCGCAACAAATGATTTTGCTTTTTCGATCATTTGAAAATTATACACAATGAAGAAAATAAAGATGAAGTCCAAGCTCGCACCATTTGTCAGTCGACACCCTTTCCAGACAAGGGAAAATGTACACAGATGCGCTTCGCAATTGTCTAGTTTGTTTACGCGATAATGACGCTTTCGACCAACCTCCCCACACCAACATGCCAACCGAAAAACAAGAATCCGCCAGCAAAGACATCGCCACTCCCAAACCCGTTCCCACCGACAACATCGTCGTCACCAAACACAAGGCCCGCATCAACGGCGAGACCATCGCCTACACGGTGACGTGCGGCACGGTTGTGCTGAAGGAAGACACCGAGAAAGATGGCAACCGCGAAGCTGAGAAGCCGCGTGCGAGTATCTTTTTCATGGCCTATACCAAGGACGGTGTGAAGGATGTGGCCAAGCGTCCGTTGACGTTTTCATTTAACGGCGGGCCGGGGTCGTCGAGCGTGTGGCTACACCTGGGGGTGCTGGGGCCCAAGCGCGTAAAGCTTGATAACGAAGGCAATGCAGGGCCGCCGCCGTACCAGTTGGTAGATAACGAATTCTCCTTGCTCAACGAAACTGATCTGGTGTTTATCGATCCGGTCGGTACGGGTTACAGCCGCATGGTCGATGGCGAGAGCGTGAAGGAGTTTCATAACTATCAGCGCGACTTGGAGAGTGTGGGCGAATTTATCCGCCTATATACCTCGCGCCATTTACGCTGGGCATCGCCGAAATTTATCGCTGGCGAATCCTACGGCACCACTCGCGCGGCAGGGCTTTCGAGTCACTTGCAAGAAAAATATGGGCTGTATGTGAACGGGTTGTTGCTGCTCTCTACCGCGCTCGATTTTTCAACATTCCGGTTTATGGTCGGCCACGATCTTTCGCACGCACTGTTCCTGCCGACGTATGCCGCCACCGCCTGGTATCACAAGAAACTTGATAAATCATTGCAAGCCAAACCGCTACGCGCATTCCTCGATGAAGTTGAAGCGTTCGTTGCCAACGAATACAACGCTGCGCTATTTCAAGGTGACAAGCTGGCACCTGCCATGCGAGCGGCAGTCGCCAAGAAGATCAGTCAGTACACCGGCTTGTCGATTGGCTATATCGAGCAAACCAATCTGCGCATCAGCATCCATCGATTTTGCAAGGAACTGTGCCGAGATGAACATCGTACGGTCGGCCGGCTCGACAGCCGCTTCAAGGGCATTGATCGCGATGCTGCGGGTGAAAATTTTGAGTACGATCCTGCGCACAGCAACCTTGATGGCGCCTACGCGGCCTGCCTGAACGATTATGTGCGTCGCGAACTGCGGTTTGAAAGCGATACGCCATACAAAGTAATTTCGCAGTTGTATCTCACGTGGAATTTCGGTGCGGAAAATCAGCACTTGAACGTCGCTGAAACGCTTCGCAAGGCGATGAACATGAACCCGCACATGAAAGTGTATGTCGGGTCGGGCTATTTTGATTTGGCGACGCCGCACTACGCAACCGACTATGTGCTTAACCACATGGCGCTCGACAAGAGCCTCGTCGCCAATCTTGATCTACACTACTACGAGGCCGGACACATGATGTACATCCACATGCCCTCGCTTAAGGCGCAGGCGAAGCATTTGCGGGATTTTGTGAAGAAAGCAAAATAGGCCGGGCTTTTATAGCTCAGAAATATCTGACTTCATCCAGAGTTCTCTTTGCATGCCTGACGCCGCGCCGACGTTGATTTTTGATTTTTCCGATCCGCTAACCAGCGGATCAGGTACGCAACGTCTCGCGTTCGCCAAGCCAGAGCGCATCATCACCGCCCGCACGCTCGCCGACGTGCGTCCTGCATTACGCGAAGTACAGGCTGCGACGAATGAAGGTTTTTACGCGGCCGGTATGATTTGTTACGAAGCAGCACCGGCGTTCGATCCGGCGCTTCATGCCCGACCGTCTGGCCCATTGCCGTTGTTGTGGTTCGGCCTATTCCGCGCACCGACAACGTTCCCGCGAATGACTAAACAGCATGCCATCGTCAGCGGATGGGAACCGGACACGGATCGTGCAACCTACGACGCCAACATCAAAGCGATCCGCGAAGCGATCGCGCGTGGCGACACATATCAGGTGAATTACACATTGCGTTTGAACACTTCCGTCAGCGGTGATCCGCGCGCCTGGTACGAATCCCTCGCGGCACAATCGCACGGACGGTTCAACGCTTATCTGGACATCGGCAAGCAGCAGATTCTCTCGCTATCGCCTGAATTGTTTTTTGCCTGGGACGGCACGCAATTATTGGCGCGGCCCATGAAAGGCACGCTTAGTCGCGCCGCGCTACCGGCCTCGGAATCGGACAGCGTGGCATGGCAGGCAAGTGACGAAGCCGAAGCTTTTGCGCTCGTGAATTCTGAAAAAAATCGCGCTGAAAATCTGATGATCGTTGATTTATTGCGCAACGATCTCTCGCGCGTTGCGGTGACCGGCTCGGTCGCGGTGCCAACGCTGTTTTCATTGGAGACCTATCCGACGGTGCACCACATGACGTCAACCGTCACGGCCACAACGCGCGATGGCATCACGCTGGAAGATATTTTCTGCGCGCTTTTTCCATGCGGCTCCATTACTGGCGCGCCGAAAATTAAAACCACCGAAATCATTGCCTCACTCGAAGATTCACCTCGCGGTATTTATTGCGGTGCTATTGGTTACATCACACCCGACCAGCGCGCCGTATTCAATGTGCCAATCCGTACTATCACGATGGATAGCGCGCGAGGCACGGCGCAATGCGGCGTTGGCGGCGGCATCACATGGGATTCAACCGCAGGCGAAGAACACGCCGAAGCGCTGACCAAGGCGCGCTTTTTGGGCGTCGGCGCGGGGCATATGGATTTGCTCGAAACGCTGTTGCTACAGGATGGGCACTACGCGTTCCTTGACCGCCATTTGGCACGGTTGCAGACGGCGGGAATGCGGTTTAGCCATTCGACCGACATCGTCGCGATCCGCGCTGCACTCGCCGCACATGCGGCCGCCTATGCGCACCGACTGCGCCGCGTGCGCTTACTGGTATCGCATCACGGCGAAATCACCGTGACCAGCACCGCGCTTCACTATGCACCTGACGATTGGCTCGCGCCCAACAGCAAGGCCGAACGCGTCGATATAGCGGTCGCTTTAAATCCGGTCGATTCACAGCATGAGTTCCTGCGCTACAAAACTACCGCGCGCGCCGCGTACGATCGGCATATCGCGCAGTCCGAAGATGCCTTCGATATTTTGCTTTGGAATGAGCACCGTGAAATCACCGAATTTACACGCGGCAATGTGGTGGTCTCGTTGCGTGGAAAACTGCTCACACCTCCGCTCAACTGTGGATTATTGCCGGGCGTGTTGCGTGCTGAGCTACTGGAAAAAAACATCATCGCTGAGGCGCTCATTCACGTTGCCGATCTCGCGCAGGCGGATGCGATCTGGTTTATCAACAGCGTACGTGGCTGGTTGCCAGTGCGGATCAGCTCTGGATTAAAAACGTAAACGCAAGCATTGGCGGGCTTGATGGCGGCATTTTGCTCTGAAACCCCCGTGAATAGTGGGTTTCTCCGTTTTTATAGAATGAAAACAGTCGCAGAGGTAAAATGTTGGTACACACCACATAAAAGCTCAACATGAACGCACCCCACGATCCAACGCTTCACGGTAATCCACTGCTCGCCGCGTGGAACAACCCGCATGGCTTGCCCCCGTTTGCTGAGACCACCGCAAAACATTTCGCCCCCGCGTTTGAAATCGCGCTGAAAGATCAGCGCACTGAACTCGACGCCATCGCTGCCAATGCTGTTGCGCCGACATTTGAAAACACGCTCGCCGCTCTCGACAAAAGTGGCCGACTGCTCACCCGCATCGAACAGATGTTCTACAACCTGACCGCCTCGGAAACCTCGCCAGCATTGCAGGCGGTGGAGCGCGCGATGGCAGCGCCAATGGCCGCGCACACCAATGCGATCTACATGAACGTGGCGCTGTTCAAACGCGTTGATGCGCTCTACAGCCAACGCGATGCACTTGGCCTGACGCCGGAGCAGACGCGTTTGCTCGAACGCGTCCACCTCGATTTTGTCCGCGCCGGTGCGAGACTTGCGACGGATGCGCAGGCACGCTACGGCAAAATCATGGAAAAACTTGCGGAGCTAACCACACAGTTTTCACAAAACGTGCTGGCCGATGAAGCTGCGTATCGGTTAGTTCTCAAGGGCGAAAATGATCTCGCTGGCTTGCCTGAATTCGTGCGCGCTGGCGCGAAGCAAGCGGCGACCGAGCGCGGGCTTGATGGCTATGTGATCACGCTTTCCCGTTCGTTGATCGTGCCCTTCCTCACATTTTCTGACAACCGCCAATTGCGTGAACGCGCTTTCAGGGCATGGACTGGTCGCGGTGAAGGTATCAACGAAGGTGCCGCAACATTCGACAACACGCCCATCATTGCCGAGATCATGGCGCTGCGGCTTGAACAGGCGGTGCTGCATGGCTACGCCAGCTATGCCGATTACGCATTGAGCGACACGATGGCCGGCAAGCAAAGCGCGGTGTTCGATCTGTTGATGAAGGTCTGGGTACCGGCCAAGGAAAAAGCGCTGCTGGAGTCGAATGCATTGCAGGCGATGGCGCTCTCACGCGACGAAAAAATTGAAATCGCGCCCTGGGACTGGCGCTATTACGCCGAAAAAGTACGCCAGGCGCGCTATGAATTAGACGACGCATCGGTGAAGCCGTACTTCTCGCTGGACCGGATGGTGGACGCGATTTTTGACTGCGCCAATCGCCTCTTTGGTCTGCAATTTATATTCAAGCCTGAACTCAAGGCCTACCACCCCGACGTAAAAGTTTACGAGGTCCGCAACGCTGACAACTCAATGCTCGGTGTATTCCTGCACGATAATTTTTCGCGTCCCACCAAGCGCGGCGGCGCATGGATGAGCAATTTTCGCGCGCAAAGCAGTTTCGATGGCGGCGTCACGCCGATTGTCGTGAACAACAATAATTTCGCCAAAGGTGGCGAGGGGAAGCCGACGTTACTCAGCTTCGATGACGCCCGCACGTTGTTTCACGAATTCGGCCACGGCCTTCACGGCTTGCTCTCCAACGTGCATTACGAACGCCTTTCTGGCACCAGTGTGCTGCGCGATTTTGTTGAACTGCCTTCGCAATTGTTTGAGCACTGGCTGTCTGAGCCGGAGGTGTTGAAACGTCATGCACGCCACGTCGACACCGGCGAGCCTATTCCTGATGCGCTGATGGCACGCCTCAAGGCTGCACGCCAGTTCAATCAGGGGTTTGAGACGGTCGAATACACCGCCTCCGCATTGGTGGATCTGGCGCTGCACGCACAGACGTCGATGGAAGCGCTCGACATCGCCAAATTTGAAGCGCAGGAGCTGAAAAAAATCGGCATGCCAGAACAGATTTTGATGCGCCATCGTCTGCCGCATTTTGGTCATCTGTTTTCAGGCTCAAGCTATGCGTCGCAGTATTACGTGTACCTGTGGGCCGAAGTGCTCGACGCTGACGGTTTTGACGCGTTTAACGAGGCCGGCAATCCGTTTGATCAGTCGACCGCGCAACGCCTACGGAAATATATTTACTCTAGCGGCAACACCATCGAACCCGCCGAGGCTTACCGCGCTTTCCGTGGTCGCGCACCGACAGTGACACCGATGCTGAAGAAGAAAGGCTTGCTGGACGCTTTGCCGGCGTAGTCAACCTTGCCTTGCCAACCAGCGATTGATCTTCTGTTCCAGCACGGCCAACGGCAGCCCACCGCCGTTAAGTATTTCATCGTGGAAGGCACGGATATCAAACCGTTTGCCTAGTTGTTTTTCGGCGCGCCGACGCAGTTCCAGAATTTTCTGCTCACCAATCTTGTACGAGAGCGCCTGCCCCGGTATCGCCATGTAGCGCTCAATTTCCTGCACCACATCGGCTTCGTTGCCGCCGTTGTTTCCAATCATATAGGCGACGGCTCTTTCACGCGTCCAGCCTTTTGAATGCAGTCCAGTATCGACAACAAGACGAATCGCGCGGTGCATTTCGCTTCGCAGTCGCCCAAGATTCTGATACGGATCATCGTATACGCCAAGCACGCCACCCAGACTTTCTGCGTATAGCGCCCAGCCTTCACCATAAGCCGTGAACCGGCCGTAGCGCCGGAAGCGTGGCAAATCCGACTCCAGCTTGAGCGACGACTCGTAATGATGGCCAGGTACACCTTCATGCAAAAACAGTGCCGTCATGTTTGTCGTGGTGTAGGTGGCAGGATTTCGCACTGGCGCATAAAACACACCGGGCCGCACACCATCGGCAGAACCCACGTTGTAGTGCGCTGCAGCCGTTGCCTTGGTAATTTCTGGTTCAGGACGAATCTCCAGAATCGAGCGTGGTTTACGGGAAAACAATTTGTCTAGCGTTGGCTCGACGCGTTGCTGGATTTTTCGATACGCGTCGATCACTTCCTGCTCAGATTTGAATGGCGTCAACTGCGGATTGCGGGTGAGCGACGCGAGAAAAGCATTGAGTTCACCATTGAACCCGACCTGCTGCCGAACCTTTTCCATTTCAGCTCGAATCCGGGCGACCTCCCGCAAGCCGAGATGATGAATCTGCTCAGGGGTCATGCTCGTTGTGGTTTGTTCGCGCACCTTGAACGCGTATTTGGCGGCGCCATCCGGTATTGCGCCCAACCCGGCGGTGTCTCGGCTTCCTGGCAGATATTCGTTGACAATAAAGTCGTGCAACTTGACGATCGCCGGTGTGATTTTTTCTTCAACAGCTTTACGGTAGGCAGTCGTCAAGCGGGTACGATCCGCCTCGCCAAAATCAGGTGGAAAGTTTTTTACAGGGACGTAAAATCCACTCGCGACCGGATCGCTCACCATCTGCGATTTCAGTTGCGGCAGCACGCGCGACATCAGTATCTTTGGTATCACAACACCCTTGCCAAGGCCCTCGCGCATATTCCCGATTGCGGTGTCCACCCAGTCGGGAAAGCCATCCATGCGCGTCAAGAAATTATCGTAGTTCGCCACCGTCCGAAACGGTTGTGCGCCCTTGGCGCTGGCAAGTTGCACCAAGGTAAGCGGCATCGAATAGAACTGATTGATCGGCATGAGATGAAAATCATGCTTTGCGGCGTCGAGCCCGGTGCGCGCCTGATACTCCATCACGGCAAAAGTAAGCCGATCCGACTCTGATAGCTTGCGCACGTCGATTTTCTTGAGCGCAGCCAGAGTTTCAATGAACATCGCGCGTTCTTTTGCGCGAAATGCGGCGGTGAGATTGTTGACAAATTTATCTTCGTAGCGCGCATCGCCCGTTACCGAAGTTCCCATGAGGGGATTCATGTCGAGTCGCGTTTCAATCACGCGCTCGGCGAGTGCTGCCAATTCTGTCGATGGAGACACCGGCACCGCTGCGACAGTTTGACCCACAGCGCTACAAAAAATTACTAGTAGTGATTGCAAATAGAAACCACTGAACCCCATGGAAAAACGTTGTGACATGACCCTGCTCTCCTTTGTGCTTAATCCCTGAACGAAGGTGATTTCTTCTGCATGCCTGCCATCATCGCTTCCTGCAAGTCCGTCGACATCAACATCGCCGCATTCCATGTGGCGATGTAATTGAGACTATCGGCCACCGAGTGATCGCGCGCATATACGATCATTTCCTTGGTGCCGCGGATCGCCAGTGGCGATTTGGCGGCGATCTCGACCGCGATTTGCGTCACGCCTTGCAGTAGCTTTTCGGGCGACTCGAACACGCGATTCACCAACCCAATACTCTTTGCTTCATCGCTCAATAATTTACGTCCCGTGTAGGCAAGCTCACGGACGATGCCATCGCCGATCAGCTTCGGTAGTCGTTGCAGCGTGCCGACATCGGCTGTCATGCCCATGTCAATTTCCTTGATGGAAAAATTGGCCTCTGACGAGCAATAGCGCATATCTGCGCAGCAAATGAGATCTATCCCCCCGCCAATGCATGCCCCATGAATCGCGGCAAGTACTGGTTTGCGACAGCGCTCGATGCTGGTCAGTGACGCCTGTAAATCAAGAATGGTACGGCGCAGTTTTTCACGTTTGCGGCCCTCGCAATCATCATCGACCTCATCGGCCACGCCTGCCAACATCGCGAGATCAATACCAGACGTAAAGTGCGCACCGTTGCCGCTGATGATCGCGACACGCACCTCCGAAGTGGTGTCGATCCAGTCAAAGGCCGCGTGAATATCAGTCCACATCGCGCGGCTCATCGCGTTGGCTTTGTCGGGCCGATTGATGCGAATGTGCGCGATGTGATTATCGAGGGAAACTTGCAGCGTTTCGAATGCGGGCATGGTGGTCATCTGACTCTCCGTACGTT
>JANOQY010000595.1:0-9094 GCA_031414995.1 Betaproteobacteria bacterium | reverse complement strand
AGCGTGCGATGCGGAAATATCATCCGCACGTCTCGTCTACATTCAGAGCCACGATCAACGTGTGATTGGCACCATCCCGGTAGGCATAACGGATGATGTGGTTGACGGGGACGGCATTTCAGAGCCGAGCGACGTTTGTTGCCAAACCACGGACCCCATGAGCCACACCCCCGTCAGCAAAAATGCTACGCTCCTTGCCAACGTTTGTCAGCCACAAATTCGATGGTAGACCCTATTTTCACTCAGGGTATTTCAGGCACTTTCGGCCTGCGAGGCTCGTGGATGCTAGGATTTCAAAAAATATTAGTGGTCTGTCCCTGATTGTTATGGTTTACCACGAAGTTCACGAATGAAGTTTGTGATTTGATCCATTCCGTCGAAATGGCTTGGAATGTTGCTCGGGTCTGGCGACACGCCGCTGAAGATCAACGATTCAAATTTGTCCAGCACCTTTTGGTCGCTAACAGTCCGCAACTTGCCAACGAATTCAGAATACGACTCAACAAATGCGCACAGTGAATTTCGCAATGAAAACTGAAGCAGTTGAGCCGCAGAGGAGTAATAATTTCGAAGGAATATCCGGAAAAAGTAAAACAAGATTATTTCGATTACGAGAAACGGGGCTAGCGTCAAAATTGCCGCAGGAAAGAAGGATAAATCGATCCAACCGCTTGCTGCCAGAATTGTAGGCAGCAGCGGCGTGATAACTAACAGCCCTCCCACTAATTCTAAGTATGTGACCTGCTTTGACTTGTATGCGTTAACCCTTGTGATTTGATCTACAAACGCCTTAGATAAGCCAACAAAATTTAGCGTTTCAAGCTGCTGCTGTAAAAACTTTCGTTGATCGTTAACACGTTTTTCAAGTGCACCAATGGATGCGTCCCAATTGGCGATCGTCTCTGCTTTTGGGGCAAGCTGATCCAAAAGCGCCTTGCCCTCTATCGCAAGCTCACTACGCATTGCACGCACTGTTGACTGTAACAAATCACGCTGAAGTGAGTAGCGCAAGTAATCGAGGCGTATTTTTTCCGATGGCGTAAAACTCGAGGAATTTTCTTCAAAAAAACTAAAGAATCCTTCATCGATTTTGTCAAACGTGCCATCGTAATAAATTTGCTCCCGAAGGACTACATATGTGTTGAAGGCAATCCAGAAAAGCTGATCTCTGTCCATCTGCTCTAACGCTATGCGTTCACAAATTGCTTCAAATTCGTTGAGGTATCGTTGACGAAAGAAAGGCAATTCGCGACCAACGGAAATTTCGCTGCTCGCTTTGTTGAAAGCCGGTAACGTCGCATCCGCGAGTTTTTTATCGAAGATGTTGGGACTGGCGTCATGAAATTTTTGCAATTGTTTGGCGACATCCTCGAATTGACGAGTCGTGAGCCTAGTTTTTTTTCTTTCCATTTGATGTTCGCTTTCAATAGGTAGAAACAATTTCATTCGACACAGAATTTGACTGCTTTGATCAACAGTCGCGACAATACTCCACCGCCTGCTCCACTCTCTCCACCGCAAATATCTCCAACCCCTCAATCTTCTGCTTAGGCTTATTCGCCTTCGGCACAATCGCATGCGTGAACCCGAGCTTGGCGGCCTCGCGCAGGCGCTCCTGCCCGCGCTGCACGGGCCGCACTTCACCGGCCAGCCCGACTTCACCGAACACGACGTGCTTGGCTGGTAGCGCTTTATTCTTGAAGCTTGAGACGATCGCGAGCAGCACGGCCAGGTCCGCGCCGGGCTCGTCGATGCGCACGCCGCCGACGGCGTTGATGAAGACATCCTGATCGAATACGGCGATACCGGCGTGGCGATGCAGCACCGCGAGCAGCATGGCGAGGCGATTCTGTTCGAGGCCGACCGAGAGGCGCTTGGGGTTTGAGTGTGCTTCATCGACCAGCGCCTGAATCTCCACCAGCAGCGGCCGCGTGCCTTCCTGCGTGACCATCACGCAACTGCCGGGCACATTGTTATTGTGCTGCGAAAGAAACATCGCCGAGGGGTTGGTGACTTCGCGCAGGCCTTTCTCGGTCATCGCAAATACACCGATTTCATTGACGGCACCGAAGCGGTTTTTGACTGCGCGAATAAGGCGGAACGCGGAGTGGGTGTCGCCTTCGAAATAGAGCACGGTATCGACCATGTGTTCGAGCACGCGCGGGCCGGCGAGCGCGCCCTCCTTCGTCACATGCCCGACCAGCACGATGGTGGTGCCAGTGGATTTGGCGAAGCGCGTGAGGTGCGCCGCGCATTCCCTCACTTGCGCGACCGAGCCGGGTGCGGAGGTGAGCGCGGCGGAATAGACGGTCTGGATGGAATCGATGACGGCGACTTGCGGTTTTTCGGCAACGAGTGTGGCGAGGATTTTTTCCAGTTCGATTTCGGCCAGCAGCTTTACATCGTGCGTATCGAGTGCGAGACGCTTGGCGCGCATGGCGATTTGCTGCGGGGATTCTTCACCGCTCACATAGAGCACGGATGAACCGGCGGAGACGGCAGAGAGTGCCTGCAACAGCAGCGTCGATTTGCCGATACCGGGGTCGCCACCGATCAACACTACGCCACCATCGACCAGGCCGCCACCGAGCACGCGATCAAATTCGCCGATGCCGGTGGGGCGGCGTGGCACGTCTTCAGCGCGAACTTTTGCAAGCGATTGCACTTTGCCGCGCTCGGCGTTTACGCCTGCAAGCGTGGAATAGCGATTGGCGCTGGCGGTTTCCGCCACACCTTCGACGAGCGTATTCCATGCGTTGCAGTGCGGGCACTGGCCCTGCCATTTCGGGCTTTGGCCACCGCATTCGGTGCAGGAGTAGAGGGTTTTCGGTTTTGCCATTACGTCATCTGTCCAGCAGAGAGCAGAGTTCCAGGGGCAAGCATCAGTTGGTCTCGCGCGGGTCTATTTTCGAGACTTTTGAGTTACCGCGGACTGCATTGACCGTTTGCGAAACCGCTTGCCTCTTCAGCCGCTCCAAATATTTTTCCAGCGCAACAGTTGCCGCTTCATTTTTGGAAGTGTGATTGCCGAGTGCCATCGCAGCATCGATCAATTCGTCATCGATAGAGATTTTTGTAGTCAAAGTGATTTCCGTTTACGGAGCCTCAGATCAAGTCCTTCGACAGGCTCAGGACGAACGGTGACTTATTGATTACGTTCGTGGTGAGCTTGTCGAACCACATTCAAATTAGGCTTAATCAGAAGTTCGTTAGCAACAACAAAATACTGAATATATTTACAGCACTATTCTACGCAATTCCCGGCTGGCTGGGCAACGTTTGAATGAGCATTGGTGTGATCGCAGTTGCCCTACTTCAAAATCATCTGCACCAACTGCCCCGCCGTGGTCACTTGCGGAAACGCGACATTGCAGTAAACCGCAAAACTCATTGCGGCAACGGCCATCAGCGCGAATGGCTTCCAGGTTTTTTTCAGCAGCATCGATGCCCAGTTGGCGGAATCGAGCGCTTTGGCGCCTCTTGCCAACGGGGAACCCAACAGTACTTCGAAAATCACTTCAGCGAGAATCGCCGGCGCTTGATAGATCACGTAAGCAGTGGCACCGAATACCGCAACGAGCGCTACCGCGATGAGCGCGCCTGCGATGATCAGCAGGCATCCGCCTTCGTCACCGACATCAGCCACGCTACTGACGCCATCAAGCAGGCCGGAACCCGGCGTGTCGAGCGACACCGAAGTATCCGGCACATCCCAACTGCCGCCCGCCCCGCCGCCATCGAATGTGCCGCCACCACCTTGCAACGGCATATCAACGGGATTAGCTGTGCCACCGCCCATATTGAGATTGAGCGGCGCATCAAGCGGAACATCTGTGGTCCAATTATTTCTGCGTCTCCAATCCGCGCGCAGGTGGCGCCCGTATTGCGACATGTGCAGCCAAACCCAGACGCCTGCGAAAAACGTGCCGTAAGCGAGCACCAGCGCGACCGCGTACCGCTCCCACATCACCGTCACACCGGCACTGAGCATGAGGCGCGTGGTGAGCACGGCGACCGAGACGGCGGCAGCCACGATGAGGAACATGTGGAACCGCGTTGAGTACTCTTTCTGCAGTGCGATCAGCAGACTGTGGGGCGTGGGGTTAGGTGGCGCTTTCTTTGATTTGCGGCTGTTGCCAGCAGGTCTGATTGCCATCAATCGACTTCCACGATTGGCACGCGCGACGCGATGGCGCAGAAAAGTTCGTAGGCGACGGTGCCCGATGCGGCGGCGACTTCATCCGCAGGCAAGCCCTCGCCCCACAGCGTCACCGGCGCGCCGATATGCACATGCGGCATGTCGGTGAGGTCAACCACGAGCATGTCCATCGAGACCCGGCCAATCGTACGCGTGCGCTTGCCGCTCACTATCACGGGTGTGCCGTGCTCGTTGCTGCCGGGCGCGTGGCGCGGATAACCATCCGCATAGCCGCAGGCCACCACACCGACGCGCATTTTTTTCTTTGCCGTATAAAGGCCGCCATAGCCGACGCTGTCACCAACATCGAGTGCCTGCACACCGATAATTTCGCTGCGCAGCGCCATCACTGGCTTCAAGCCCAGCCACTCGGCGCTCACGTCGGCAAATGGCGATGAGCCGTAGAGCATGATGCCGGGGCGCGCCCAGTCACGCGAGGTTTCGGGGAATTTCAGCAGCGCGGCGGAATTGGCGATGCTTTGTGCGAATGCTTTCTTACCGAATACTGGTTTTGCCGCTTTCACGATGTCGTCGAATCGGGCGAGCTGTACCGCCACGCCTTCAGGACCATCGGCAGTTGCAAAATGCGTCATCAGCGTCACCGCGCCGATGTTGCGATGCGATGCGGCCATGTTGATCGCGTAGCCAGAGAGCGGCCCTTTCAAGCCGAGCCGGTTCATGCCGGTATTGAATTTCAGAAAAATATCGAGCGGCTTGGTTAAGCTCGCAGCGGTGATTTGTTTAATTTGCTCCAAATCACGCACCACCGACGTGAAATTTTGCAGCACGTACGTTGGCAGTTCTTTTTCGCTGAAAAACCCTTCGAGCAGCAAAATCGGTTGCTCAATTTTTAAATCCCGTAGCTGCACTGCGGAATCGAGCTCCAGGGTGGCAAAGCCATCTGCATCGGGCAGCGCCGCAGCAACGCGCTTGAAACCGTGGCCGTAGGCGTTGGCTTTTACCACTGCGAAAATTTTCGACTTTGGCGCTTTTGACTTGGCGAGCGCGTAGTTGTGACGCAGGGCTGCGATGGAGATTTCGGCGCGGACGGGACGGGTCATGGCGATTGGATTCTTTCGAAAATGAATCTCTGCTACAACTGACGATGTTATCCGATCAACGCTGCCGAACTGCGCTTAGTAGCCCTGCCCGCCACCCTGCGACCCTGCATAATTTTCAAACTTGGTGTTGGCTCCGACGAAGGTCAACCGGATCGTCCCGATGGGTCCGTTACGTTGCTTGCCGATAATGATTTCCGCTGTGCCTTTTTCAGCACTTTCCGGGTTGTAGACTTCGTCGCGATAAATAAACAAGATCACGTCGGCGTCCTGCTCGATCGCGCCTGATTCGCGCAGGTCCGACATCACGGGGCGCTTATTGGGACGCTGCTCTAGCGAGCGATTCAACTGTGAGAGTGCAACGATGGGAACTTTCAATTCCTTGGCCAGCGCTTTCAATGAACGCGAAATTTCGGAAATTTCGGTCGCGCGATTTTCGCCAGACGTGGACGCTGACATCAGTTGCAGGTAATCGACGACGATCAATCCCAAACCCATGTACTGGCGCCACATGCGGCGCGCACGGGCGCGCAAGTCAAGTGCGGTGAGCGCGGGAGTTTCGTCGATATGAATGGGCGCATCGTTGAGTTTTGCGAAGCCCACGTTCAAGCGATCCCAGTCGCGTGCTTCGAGCCGGCCAGTGCGCAGCCGCTGCTGGTCAACTTTTGAAATAGAGCTCAAGAAACGCCCGGCGATCTGCGTGCCGCCCATTTCCATCGAATAAATCAGCACCGGCAAGCCAAGGCCTAACGCGACGTGTTCGGCGATATTCAACGCCATCGCTGTCTTACCCATCGATGGGCGGCCTGCGAGGATGATGAGGTCGCCATCCTGCATGCCCGAGGTCATTTCGTCGAGATCAACGAAACCAGTCGCTTTGCCGGTGACTGACGATGGATTTTTGGACAGCTCATCGAGCCGCGTCATCACATCAGCCAGCAAACCCGACATCGACATAAATCCCTGGCCGTGCTTTCGGCCCATCTCAGCGATATCGAATATTTTCTTTTCAGCTTCGTCGAGTAGTTGGCGCGCTTCGCGGCCATTTGGCACATAGGCGGCGTCGGCGATTTCCTCACCTACGCGTGCGAGGCGGCGCGTGATCGCGCGCTCACGAACGATCTCGGCGTAAAGGCGAATATTGGCCGCACTCGGCGTACCTTCGGAAACACTTTGCAGATAGCTGATACCGCCAATGCCCTGCAATTCACCACCCAACTGCAGCGATTCCGCGACCGTCAACACATCGGCCGGTTTGTTGTTTTCGATCAGCTTTGAGATATGCCGATAGATACGACGATGATCGTCGCGATAGAAATCTTCATCGCTGACGATGTCGCCAATGCGATCCCACGCTTCGTTGTTCAGCAGCAAACCGCCAAGCACCGATTGCTCCGCCTCGATCGAATGCGGCGGCAGTTTTAGTGCGGAGATTTGCGGATCGCCAGAATCCTGCGAGTACAGCGGCACGACAGAAGGATTTGCAGCCATTGATGTTTGATCTTTGTTTTTAGGCGAGGCGAAGTTGTGGTGGGTGGGTATTGTGGATAAAAGCGGTCAGAGATTCTGTCACCGCACCTATGCTACCGCAACGGATAATTCGGTGTGATTGACGTGCATATCGTGTGCATAAGTTGTGGATAAAAAAACCGCTGCCCCTTTCGAGACAGCGGTTTTTTCTGCAACCCGGGCAAGCTATTGGAAGCTGCCAGCCGGGTTCACAAACATTGACTAGCTGTGGTCACCCAATACGGACACGGTGATTTGCGCCTTCACATCGGTGTGCAGGTTCAACGTAATCGGGAAATCGCCGATGGTCTTCAACGGACCGTTCGGCATCACGACTTCGCCT
The DNA here is from genome assembly GCA_031414995.1 of Betaproteobacteria bacterium. GTDB lineage: Bacteria > Pseudomonadota > Gammaproteobacteria > Burkholderiales > Usitatibacteraceae > UKL13-2. Next base: position 1,986 of record JANOQY010000595.1, on the reverse strand, counting down.
TTTTTCATTTCAAAGCCCTGCTTGGTCAGCGCTTCAGCGATGTCGCTGTTGGTGACCGATCCAAACAAACGGCCATCGACACCGGCTTTTTGTGTGACTTGAACCATATAGCCTTCGAGCTTCTCAGCGCGTGCTTGTGCGGCGGTGAGGATCTCGTTTGCTTTCGATTCGAGTTCGGCGCGTCTTGCTTCGAACTCTTTCTTGGCGGCCTCTGTTGCGCGCTTGGCTTTACCTTCGGGGATCAGGTAATTACGGGCATAGCCGTTTTTCACTGTCACGACGTCGCCGAGCGAGCCCAGATTAACTACTTTTTCCATCAAAATGATTTGCATGATTTTCTCCTGGCCTCAGATTAGTGGAGGTCGGTGTAATGAATCAAGGCGAGGAAACGCGCGCGCTTGATCGCCACATCCAACTGGCGCTGATACTTTGCTTTGGTGCCAGTGATGCGGGCGGGAATGATTTTGCCGTTTTCATTGACAAATTCTTTCAGGATGCCGATGTCTTTGTAATCGATCTCGACAACTTTTTCGGCCGTGAAGCGGCAGAATTTCTTGCGGCGAAACAAGCCGCGATTGGGGTTACGTGTGTCTTTCTTGTTCTTGTCGAACTTTTTACCGCGGGGACCTGGACGGGGCATGATCTACCTCTAGCTAAATTTGAATTGGGTTATGTGCAATATCGGCATTGGGCTGAAACGATTCTTGCGGCTCAAAAAACCCTTGATGGAAATGTTGTCACCTGCTTTGACGCTATCCATTTCTGCTGCCAATTCACCAAACGCGACTGCGTTCATTTCGACTTCAACTGCAACTTCGGCGTTAGCCTCGCGTTGTGTCGATTGGTGGATCAGCGTCAGATTCAGCGTTGCGACCCCGCCCGGTGTTGTCCTGAGCGTGTCGCGCAAAGCGACTTTTCCTTCGAGTACTGTCTGGTTTGTTACCAACTGTTCGTTTCAACTTGCCGCTTAAAGTGGCCAAGGGCCTTAAGCGGTTTCCTTTGCCACTTCTTTTGCTGCATCCCGGGGATCCCGCGGGGCTTCTTTAACGCCATCCCTGACATCGACTGATCGGGATTTTTCTTCCTTCATCATCGGTGACGGTGCGGTTTCAGCCGCGCGTTTTTGCACGGTAAGGTGGCGCAGAACGGCATCGTTGAACTTGAACGCGTGTTCGAGTTCGTCGAGCGTAACCTGGCTGATTTCGATGTTCATGAGCACGTAATGCGCTTTGAACAGCTTCTGGATTGGATACGTCATCTGGCGGCGGCCCCAGTCTTCGATGCGGTGCACTTTTCCACCGCCTTGGGCGATGGTCGCCTTGTACCGATCAATCATGGCGGGCACTTGCTCGCTCTGATCGGGATGAACAATAAAAACGATCTCATAATGGCGCATTAAAATCTCCTTATGGATTAAGGCTTTACGGAAAACTATTGATGTAAAGTCTTTGGTTGAGCCTCCCGCCATGCGCACGGCGGTGAAGCAAGGGGTTTCGAATTGTAGTTACTGTGTCTTGCCTGAAACTGGGAAGTCCCAAGCAAGCCCGCGATTATGCGCGAAAAACCCAACGAAATCAAACCTATTCGTGATTATTCGCGCTTATTTTGCAGTGCATCTGGCGTCAGCCAAAATGCCGACTGCACGATTGCCGCGATTTACTTCGGGTTTTACTTCATTGCGCTCTTGGCTACTTTCGCAAAATCGCCCGCCTTGACGATGCTCAACTTGGCGGGGTCTATAAATTTGCGGAAGGCCGCATTCATGTCATCCAAGGTGACAGCGCGGTATTTGGCGTCGAGCTCTGCTGCCTCCGCGAACGTGCGGCCGCGATGCATGCGATCCACCCAGGAGTTCGCCAAATTACTGTCTTGCGCACGGCTTTGCTGTCGGCTGGTGAGCAAGCCTGACTTCGCAATCGATAACTCCTCGGCAGTAAATCCATCCTTGCGCGCCAATTGCAGCTCTTCCATAAAAATCGATTCAAG
>JANOQY010000594.1:0-1532 GCA_031414995.1 Betaproteobacteria bacterium | reverse complement strand
CGAAAACACGATGATTTCCAACGTCATCGGCTTTTCTTTCTGGATTGTGTTTGCAACACTTGGGCCATTGATGCGGTTCATAAACGGGCGCTCTTTCTTCGTTGTCGCCTTGTTCTACGCGACGCTCGGCAGCATCATCGTGACGCTATCCATGTGGGGTTTTGCTTTTGTCACCGGTCGAAGCGGCATGCTGAATTGGATCGGCACGCGCGAACAATTTTTTACCAGCTTTGTGATTTCGATAGTGATCTCATTGGTGCTAACCACCGTCTGGAAACGGCGCGCTGATGAGCTACATGCACTCATTGCACTCGCCGAGGAGCGTGAACGTACCGAGTCCGCTGAGCGAACTGCCGCCGAGGCCAACCTGCGAGCACTGCAAGCGCAGATCGAACCCCATTTTTTATTTAATACGCTGGCAAACGTCACCAGCCTCATTCACGCCAAGCCCGACGACGCGAAACGCATGCTCGAGGATTTCATCGCCTACCTGCGTGCCACCCTCGCCGCCACGCGTGAGGAGCGCACCACACTCAGCCATGAATTCGAAATGATGAAGAATTTTCTGTCGATTTTGCAGATTCGCATGGGAGATCGTTTGCGGGTTTGTATCGATCTGCCCAGTGAACTTCATGGCGCGACAATCCCCCCCATGCTGCTGCAACCGCTAATCGAAAACGCCATCAAACACGGACTGGAACCCAAAGTCGAAGGCGGCCGCGTCAACCTCATTGCCGAACGTGCAGGCGAACAGCTGCGAATCTCGGTAATCGACACCGGCCTTGGCTTTGGCAACAAGCCATCAAACGGTATCGGCTTAAAGAATGTACGAGAACGGGTTGGAAAACTTTACGGCAACGCTGGTAATGTTTCGATTGAAGAGAATCAACCGAGCGGCACACGCGTGGTGCTGAGCATTCCGTATAGCACAAATTAATGAAACTCTAGCACTGGTGGGGCGTTTGGAGCATTACTGGCTGGTAATGCTCGTCGATATTAGAGTTTATAGCAATAATCGAAACCACAACATTGAGCCCGTATGACGACGAATCTGACAGCGATTAGACAGCGATTATCGCGGATGACACGTGAACAGGGAATTCGCGTCCCGTGGGACGCGCCTGTGAACGCCCAAGCCCGATGCAGCGGGCGCGGGAGTGACTATCGAAACTACAACATCGAGCCCGTATGACAATCAACTTAACCGCGATCATCGCCGACGACGAGCAACACCTCGCCACCTACCTGAACGACCGTCTCAACGCGCTATGGCCAGAACTCACCATCGTCGGCATTGCCAAGAATGGCCTTGAAGCGATGCGGCTGGTCGATGATGAAAGCCCCGTCATCGTATTCCTCGATATCCGCATGCCTGGCCTGACCGGGCTGGAGGTGGCAAAGCGGCTGGACGCCAAAACTCATGTCGTATTTGTCACCGCATACGATCAATACGCCGTCGATGCGTTTGACCAGCAGGCGGCGGATTATTTGTTGAAGCCCGTGACAGACGATCGCCTGACGCGCACCATCGC
>JANOQY010000593.1:0-3031 GCA_031414995.1 Betaproteobacteria bacterium | reverse complement strand
CAACTCGGTGCCGCTCGCGTTGATACGGTAGCGCACAAATTCCCCCAAAAATTCGCGCTCGATGATGTTGCCGGGGATATTGATGGCGCGATTTAAACCGTCTGTCAGTGTTGTTGCGTTCGTGCTGATGCTGATCGTATGTGGACGCAATGCCAGCGCGGCGCGATTGCCGGTGTGGTCAAGTGCGTGGTCAAACGTGGTTGCAGGCAGCGATATTTTCCCCAGCAATGCAGATGAAAATGTGCTGCCCGTTTCAGAGTGTTCAACATCACCTTCGATGAAATTGATGGTGCCGACAAAGTTGGCAACGAAGCGATTGGCCGGCGCATCGTAGAGCTCCATCGGCGTGCCGATCTGCTGAATGACGCCCTGATCCATCACAGCGATGCGGTCGCATGTGGTCAATGCTTCTTCTTGATCGTGGGTGACAAAAATAGTCGTGATGCCGAGTCGGCGTTGCAATGATTTCAATTCTTGTCGCATCTGTACGCGTAACTTGGCATCGAGATTGGACAGCGGTTCATCGAGTAACAATACCTTCGGCTCAATGGCCAGCGTGCGAGCCAGCGCGACACGCTGTTGCTGGCCACCGGAGAGTTGATTGGGCCGTCGCTGTGCAAAATCCGTGAGACCCACTAGCGCCAAAACGTCTTTCACTTTCCGGCTTATTTCAGTGCGCGGGAGTTTGCGTTCTTCCAATCCAAACGCGACGTTTTTTTCTACCGTCATGTGTGGCCATAACGCATAGTTCTGGAACACCATGCCGATATTGCGCTGCCATGGTGGTACCTGTGTGATGTCGCTGCCATCGACGGTGATTTGCCCGCTTTGCGCGAAATTAAAGCCGGCGATCAAACGCAGCAACGTGGACTTTCCCGAGCCGGAAGGGCCGAGCAGGGCAAAGAATTCTCCGGGCGCAATGGTGAGTGTGATGTCTTTAAGCACCTGTGTTTTACCGTAGGCCAGCGCAATATTTTTGCATTCAACTTGAACCGGTTTCATGGACTACTCCAATTTTGCGCTGCTGGTGTGGACACCCGTTTGCGATGCCCGGTTCGAAATGATTCGATGCGAAAAATATGTTCCGACCGCGACGATGATGACCGCGAGTACGCCAAGAGCCGCACCCGGCCCGCGTCCGGCGATGGACTGCATATAAAGATAAATGCCATACGACATCGGCGCATCCGACTGGGCGGTCGTGAGCATGATGGTGGCTGAGAGTTCAACGGCTGCCGTGATAAAGCTGGTCACGAATCCTGCGAGAATGCCGCTCGCCATGAGCGGTACCACGACGCGTCGAATGGTGCGTGTTTTGGTCGCTCCGAGATTTTCGGCTGCCTCTTCCAGTGATACCGACACCTGCTGTAATGCGGCCATGCACGAGCGTAACGCATAAGGTAATCGCCGCACTGCATACGCGATGGCGATCATGATCCACAGCGTCGTGATCGGATCATCGATGCCGGGCAGCGTGAGGCCCTTGAAGGTGCGCAGGTAGCCAATGGCCAGCACAATGCCGGGGATGGCCAACGCGGCGGAAGCCATGAAATCGAGCGCTTTTCTGCCCGGCAGTTTGGTGCGGAGTATCAGGTAGGCAATTGCGGTGCCGATCACGACATCAAGTAGTGCTGCGAGCCCGCAATAAAGCAGCGTATTGACGATCATGCGTGGGCTATCGATCAGCACGGTCTTGTAGTGTTCGATTGTGTATGCGTCTGGCAAGACGGAGAAGCTCCACACTTTTGAGAGCGACAGCAAAACGATGCCAATGTGGGGTGACAACACCAGCAAAAGCAACAGCCCAATCCACAAATAGGCCAACGCGCTTTGCGCAGGCGACAGCCGGCGACGCATTAGCGATGAGCCACCGCGCTGGGTGGTCGAGTAGTCCTTGCCCTTTAAGACTTGCGCCGAGAGCCATAACGCCAGTAGAGAGAACGCCACCATGATCACGCTGATGACGTAGCCGATCGGATCCTCAAGTCCCACCGACGTGATGCGCAGATAGGCTTGTGGGGCCAGCATGTTGGTGACATTGAGTACCAACGGTGTACCGAGGTCATCGAATACTTTGATGAACACCAGTGACGCGCCCGCGACGTAGCCCGGCATGGCGAGTGGAAAAACGATGCGTCTGAAAAGTCGCAAACCATGTGCGCCAAGATTTTGTGCGCTTTCTTCCATTGCGCTATCGATGTTGTTCAGGGCAACCGTCAGGTTAAGCAAAATGAACGGAAAATAGTGCAGGCTTTCAACGAAAACAACGCCGGTAAGACCTTCCATCAATGGGATCGAAACCCCGAACCAGTCATTGAGCAGCAGATTTACGGAGCCGGAGCGCCCGAAAATGAGCTGCATCGCCACCGCACCTACAAACGGCGGCATGATGAGCGGTAATACGCCGAGCGTTTGGACGAGCAGTGCGCCGCGAAACTCGAAACGAATGGTCAGGTAAGCCAGTGGAAGGGCGATTAGTGAGGCGAAAAACACACTTGCAAGCGCGACGATGAGGCTATTCCAGAAGGATTCCTGCATCAATGAGATGCCGAAAAATGCGCCAAAATGTGAAAGCGTCAGGCCGCCGTTGCCATCGGCGAACGCAATGTAGACCACGTTCAATACCGGAATGACTAAAAAAGCCAGTAAAAACAATGCGATCAACAACGCAGTCAGCGCTTGGAAAAGGCTGAATTGACGCACCATTTTGTTCATCCGGCTCCCCGTGGCAAGCTCCAAGCTTCTGATTTTATTGCTGAAAAATCAGATACATTGGGCTTTTTGTAGAAGTGTTTCCTAAAAAACTATTTTAAGTTATTATTAATGCTAGATTTTAGGTTGCCAAAGCGCACTCGCTGAAGAAAGAATACATCAGAAACCTGCTTGATGCTGTTGCCAAATATAGTGCTTCACCCCGATCTAACAATGAATAATTCAATTAAGCGAACTGGGTGTTGGGAGAAAATGTGGCGTTGACGGATGCATTGCAGATTGTAAGTCTCACCGATCCGGGCAAGGTGCGTGGCCATAA
>JANOQY010000592.1:0-3046 GCA_031414995.1 Betaproteobacteria bacterium | reverse complement strand
GCGGCCTTGGTGCGGAAGTAATAATGCAGATTCGCTTTTGGCAGCCCTGCCTGTTCGGCGATTTCGGCCATGGTCGCGCCGGAAAAACCGGCACGCGCAAATACCGCTTCGGCCGCGAGCAAAATGTCGGCCTCGGCGGCGTGGCGGATGTGTTCTTTGCGGCGTGGTGCGGCGGGGGCATCGTTGTTCGCGCGCATGCCAGCAGCCTCAAGCGCGTTAGCCGACCGTAACATCTCAGCGCGTCCCGAAAATTCGGTCGCCCGCGTCACCTAACCCGGGCACGATGTAGCCGTGGTCGTTTAGTTTTTCATCGAGTGACGCTGTCGTGATCACCACATCCGGGTGCTGTTCAAGCATCGTCTGAACGCCTTCGGGTGCTGCCAGCAAACACACGAGCTTCACGGTGGTCACGCCGTATTCCTTCAGCCGATTGATCGCGGCCACGGCAGAATTGCCCGTTGCCAGCATCGGATCAACCACGATCACCATACGGTCGGCGATGTCTTCGGGCACTTTGAAGTAATACTCCACCGGCTCCAGTGTTTCCGGATCGCGATAGAGGCCGATGTGTCCAACGCGTGCGGCAGGCAGCAATTCAAGCATGCCGTCGAGCATGCCGTTGCCTGCGCGCAGTATGGAAACGATGCATTGTTTTTTTCCGCTGATCACCGGCGAATCGATCTCGGTGATCGGCGTTTTGATGCGGATATTTTCAGTCGGCAGATCGCGCGTGACTTCATACGCGAGCATCTGGCTGATTTCTTTCACCAGTCGGCGGAAGCCCGCCGTTGATGTTTCCTCGCGGCGAAGATAGGTGAGCTTGTGCTGTAACAGCGGATGATTGATGACGATCAGGTTCGCGAACTTGGGATGCATTTTTTCTCCGTTTATTCTTTTAGTCACATTCAACCTAGAAACCTCAGTTGACCACTTGTTGCTATCAATATACGTTTGACAAATTTGAAAATTGCCGCTTTCTGCGCGTTCACCTTTTGGTGAGAACGTTACGGGCGTGATTGCACGCTTTTGCGGCTCCCTGGCGGCGTTGCTCCTCCTAGCAGGGTGAAGCCTGCGTCGTCGTCGCGCCTGGCCAGAAAGCCGCAAAAACGCACACTCACACCCGTCCAACTGAAGTTTCTAGGTTCAAAATACGGTGCCGTCACTATCAATATGCACCGGCGGCGGCCCGCCGGTTCGTTTCTGCGCAGCAATTTTTCGGCCCGCCGCCCAGGTGCCGCCTTCGAGCACGCACGCCAGCGGAAAATGCGTTGCATTCAATCCCAACACGCTGCGAACCGCATCGGCTAGACGATCCAGTGCAACGACAGTCAATGCGCGCCACTCTACAACAGCCGGCTCGTCCACGGTAAGTGTTCGGGTATGAAATGTTGGATCGCGCGCTTCAATGACGCCCAGATCGAGCAACAGTCCGCCATTGCGATATTCCGGCAGTCCGGTGAGTTCATCCAGCCCGATCACTTCAAGGCCGGCCTCATTGAGCGGCTCCAGCAACGAATAAGTAAGCCATTGAGAAAGTTTGTGGAACGGAACGCGGCCACCGACAGCCGCCACATGCGGCCAGCAATCCCCCAGCGACACGCCTTCCAGCGTTGAGCGCGCCGGCCACATCGGCCCCAGCGCGCGCAACAGCGTGATGAGGATAAATCCCGCGTTGATGCGATTGTCCGTCGCGTGCAATTTCAGATAGTCGTATAAATTTCCGAGTCGGGCAGGTGTGCCGAATACGGCGGGCGTGGCGGCGGCGATTTCGCCTAATCGCGCAAGCAACGCCGCGCGACCTTCAAGGCCAACCAGCGGATTGCCTGCATTAACCTGAAATGCGGCGGCGAGTTGCTGCGGACGAATCTGCGCCAATGCACTCGCATCGCAACGCAACGGTGACGAAGAATCGGCAGATAAACCACCGGCAGCGAACAGGCCAAGACTGGCAACGCCCAAGCCTTCGGAACGTGACAGCGTTTGCCCGCTTGCACCATCATGGTAGCGCCAGTCGGCACCGGCACCTGCGTCCAGCAGCACGCTGGGGATCACCAGATCAATTGAGGCGCGCGCGCGTTCTTGCTTTTGGTGTTCGTTGTCGAGTCCGTGCGCCCTCGCGATCATCCCCCAGCGATCCACGCCACCCGCTTCAAAGTGTCGCCAGCGGCTGTGATAGGGCACCTTCAAATCGGGGTAGCGCTCGCGAATCACCTGAACCACATAAGCCGCAGTCGCCGGTATTTGTGATTCGTGCCACACAAAATAGGGCGAATCGCCTTTGACGACATACGCCATGATTTCCTGGCAATGCTGGCGTACCGCATTGGCGTTCAGCAACGCCGATGCTGGATGGGATGCAGGCACCGGCGTATGCCAGCCCATAACGTCACTCGCGTCACCCGCGTTGGCATCGACTTCTGCCACGTTCACTCTTCCAGCCCGCGACCTTTTGCCACAGTGAGCTCTTCAGCATCGGGCATGTAGTTGGTGAAATAACCGGCCGCTTTCTTGGCATCCATTTCGACTTTGGCATCGGCTGGAATCAGCTCATCCGGAATCGGCACGCGTTCCACCACTTCAATGCCTTGTTCAACGAGCGCGCCGTGTTTCATGTCGCTCATCGATGCCCAGCGGTCGATGCGCGTAATGCCCAACCAATGAAACACGTCGGGCATCAATTCCTGAAAGCGCATGTCCTGCACACCGGCCACGCATTCGGTGCGGGCAAAATAAGTTTCAGCGCGGTCACCGCCGGGCTGGCGTTTACGCGCGTTGTAGACCAGAAATTTGGTGACTTCACCGAGTGCCCGGCCTTCTTTGCGGTTATAAATCACCAAGCCAACACCGCCTTGCTGCGCCATGTCGATGCAGACTTCGATACCGTGGGCAAGATACGGACGGCACGTGCAAATATCAGAACCGAATACGTCCGAGCCATTGCATTCGTCGTGCAAACGGCACGCCACTTTTGTTTCAGGCTTGCCGAGCTTGGCCATGTCGCCAAAGAAATACACCGTCATCCCGCCGATGGGCGGCAGAAATACTT
>JANOQY010000591.1:0-3106 GCA_031414995.1 Betaproteobacteria bacterium | reverse complement strand
CGATGATCTGCGCGATGGTGGTGCCGAACACTTTGTAAATTGCATCCGCGAAACCCGCGCACTTTCACCAAACACGCAGATCGAAATCCTCACCCCCGATTTTCGTGGTCGCCTCGACCGCGCGCTCGGCATTCTGCGTGCGGCACCGCCGGACGTGATGAACCACAATCTCGAAACTGTGCCTCGCCTGTATCTGCAAGCACGGCCAGGCTCCGATTACGCGCACTCACTCAAGCTGCTCAAGGATTTCAAGGCCGAGCATCCACACGTGCCGACCAAGAGCGGCTTGATGGTGGGGCTGGGGGAAACGAATGACGAGATTCTGGAAGTGATGAAGGACTTGCGCGCGCACGATGTAGACATGCTGACGGTCGGACAGTATCTGCAACCGTCGGGACATCATTTGCCCGTGCTGCGTTATGTGACGCCGGATGAGTTCGATATGTTTGCGCGTGAAGCAGAGAAAATGGGATTTATGCACGCGGCTTGTGGGCCGATGGTGCGGTCTTCATATCATGCGGACCAGATGGCGCATGAGGCGGGGATTTGAATCCTTAGCGGATGGTCGAGTCAACGATGAAACGAGAAAACTTGCGCGCCTACAAAGCGATCATCTCGGAGAAAGATCCTTCGGCCATCGGAAAGCGGATTGCTCTTCTCGCCACGGATCTTGATGACGCGTCACACCAAATTCGCCAGCAGTATGGAGAAGATGTCATTGTTTCTCTGTGGAACGAGGAAGACGCGAGTGCCGCGAGATGAATAGTCGTGACCGCAGGCTGACAGGGTCCCGATGAGTGTCGCTGAGTAACGCAGAAGCGACAGGGGCATTCCGCGAGGACTGTCTGAGGGCGAGCACAATCGCGACCTTTTGTGACTTGCCAATTCGAGCCCGAGTTCCGCAGCGGCCTGTCGTTTCGAGTAACGCAAGGTACCCGGCGCTTTTGCCGGGCGACGAACCTCGGGTCGCCTTCTTTTGCTTACTTTTCTTGGCGAAGCAAGAAAAGTGAGTAGCCGCCGGGCTACCCCCGGCTCAGTGTCAAAAAAATCACTCCAACACTCAACAAATCCTAAATCCCCGCCCTCACCGCCCGCGCCTGCAACGCCTCACTTAACCGCGCCTGCGTAACCAATCTCGACATCTGCGAGTAACTGCGCGAAAGCGACTGCAGCAAATTGCACTGGATCGCGTGTTGCGTTTTTACTTCGGCACCGGACGATCCTTTGTAAAGCGCCATGAATGCCACCGCTGGAAACTCCAGCAGTAACGAGTTTTCCCGTGCCACCGCATTCGCGTTGTGTGGCGAATCGGACAAAATGCCCATGTAGCCGACCAGCGAACCGGGGCCAATTACGGCAAGACGTCGCACACAATCTTCAATGTAGATATTTGCCTCGACAGCACCGCGAACCACCAGGTAGCACGCGTCAGCGGGCTGTCCCGCCGCAAACAGCCATTGTCCGCGTGGCACGTCGAGTATTTTTGCGGATGCGATAACGCAATCGATTTCGTCATCGGTGAATCCGGCAAAAAATGGCAGGAGCGACAAGAAACGTTTGTAATCAAAATGGCTGCTTGTTGTGCGTGGCGTATCAGCCAATGGGTCGCCTTGGGGTGCTGGCGCTGTTACCACCTTGTCTTCTGGTGCAATTTGCTTTTGCAGCTCGCCATTCATGATGCCCAGACGCGCAACCAATCCGGACGTGATGGTGCGCTGAATGGCAAGCGCGGCGGGGTTTCGGCCGGCGATGAGCGCACGAAAAAGATTGCGCTCGATGAACCACCCATCCACATCGGTCACCGCAAAAACGCTGGCGATGGATTGCCCGTTATCGAGCAACGACATTTCGCCAAACATGCTGCCGTCGGCTAATTCCACAACCGTTTTTTCACCCCCGCCGGGCAAGGTGAGGCGCGCCTCGATGCGGCCTTTGCGAATCACATACGCGCCACGTGATGGCTCGCCGTGCCGCACCATGCGGCTGCCCGATACGAAGGAGACGGGCTGCGCCATCGCGAGCAATTGTGCCGCGTCCGATTGATCGAGCCCGCAACAAATACCGGTGGCGCAAAAGGCGGCAAGCCCGGGGTCAGGACAATCATTGCTGGTGTCGTTTGCGTTCATCGCTGAAAAGAGGAATGCATTTGCATGAGGGAGTTTACAGCGTTCATTGTGCTTCATAATCTTCTGTAATCAAACCATGTGCCGCGCCCTTCTCTATCTAGGCCAGCCTGTGCTGCTGGACCACTTGCTGTATCAGCCCGATTCCGCGCTGGTGCGGCAGAGCTATATGCCGAAGATGTTGCATCTGCTCAACCTTGCCGGGTTTGGCTTGCGCGCGTGGGACCCGGGCTCGCATTCTCCAGCGGCTCCCTTTATGTACGGCTCGCCATCGTTGCCGGTGTTTGATCGCAATCTGAAGAACATGGCCGAAAAGGTACGCGCCTCATGTGTGCTTGGGCATGTGCGTGGTGTGGCTTACAGCACGACGGTCGATATTTCGCTGCAAAACGTGCACCCTTTTCAGTTCCCCGGTGTGCCGCTGTCGCTGGCACACAACGGCGATCTGGCGCGAATGTCTTCGATGAAACCGTTACTGGTGCCATTCGTGCGTCCGGAATTTCTGACTGAAATTCGCGGCACCACCGATAGCGAGTGGATATATGCATTGATCGTTTCGGCGCTGCCTGATCCAGGACGCCACGCCACGCGCGAAGAACTGTTGGCCGCCATTGAACGTGCCATCACGATCCTTCGCGCGGTGCGCGCGCAACTAGGCATTGCACATTCGTCATCGGTAAATCTGTTTATCGCCGACGGCACGCAGCTGGCCGCTGTCCGTTACTGTTTCGATTTCGGCTGCTACGCGACCGACGATCCTGCGCGCGTGCATGAGGCCAACCTGAATTACCTAAGCCTTTGGTATACGCTGGGCCGCGATTACGGCATGCACGACGATGGTCTGGGCAATCAGGAGTGGCGCATGAGCGGTGGCGCTGAAAATGCGGACTCGATCATTGTGGCTTCCGAACCACTGACCCGCGATACATCGACTTGGGTGGAAGTGCCGGAGTATTCAATACTGCATGCCGAACTCACTGGTG
>JANOQY010000590.1:0-2087 GCA_031414995.1 Betaproteobacteria bacterium | reverse complement strand
ATCACCACCGGACATGTAATCGTCTTCCAGTTCGATCAGGCCATCACCATTCCGGGCACGGCGACAACGACCAACGGCGCAGTCACTGCCACCGTCAATGTCGGCCAAGAGGTGCAGGTGACGATTACAGGTATCGCAGATAATTCACGCGCGACGGTTTCTCTTGCAGGCGTCAATGGAAACGTGGCGGCGACCGTCTCGCTTGGTTTCCTGATTGGCGACATCAACAATACGCGGTCAGTGAATGCGAGCGACATCAGCGGCGTGAAAGCCCGCTCCGGGCAGACAACGAATGCCGCTAATGTTCAGTTCGACGTGAACGCCACCGGCAGCATTAATTCTTCCGATATTTCTGCGGTGAAGGCGCGTTCGGGCTTGGTGTTGCCTTAGTTTAAAAAAACACAAACCCAAGCACTGGTGCGGCTTACAGAGCAAAACGTGCCCGCAAGGCCTATGGATAAACAATCTAGCCTGTTTTATCCTATTGCAGTCTACAACTGACGCGCCACAGATGTAGCCACGTTCACAGCAACTCCTGCGGCCTGCACCTTTCTCTGCCTGCGCGCGACCACCCAGCCAATAGGTTTTTTTATCATGCGATAAATAAACCGCAAAAATAGCAACGCCATAAATACTTCGGCCAACGTCAGTGTAAACGCCATGAACGCATTCCAGCGCAACCGACGTGCGTGAAATTTAGCAATGGCACCATCGCGGGCGATTTCGATGCTGTCGTAAAAAGTTGGCACGACCAGCAGGGTGAGAATAGTGGAAGTAATCGTTCCGCCGATAATGGCAATAGCCATCGGCCGGTAGAATTCACCGCCCTCCCCCATGCCGATCGCCACCGGCAACATGCCGGCGATCAGCGCAAATGTGGTCATCAGAATCGGCCGCAAGCGCACCCGTCCGGCGTGCATCAGCGCGTCTTCGCGGCTCACGCCCTGGGCTTCTTCCTTGCGCGCGCAATCGAGCAGCAGGATCGCGTTTTTCGCCACCAAACCCATCAACATGATGATGCCGATAAAACTCATCAGATTCAGCGTGCTTTTGGTGAATAACAAGGCAAGAACGACGCCGATAAGGCTCAGCGGCAATGACAGCATGATGGGAAGCGGTGCCGTGAACGAGCCGAACTGAATCACCAGCGTGAAGTACATCAGGCCGATACCCAGCAACAGTGCAATACCCATCTCGGTAAACACTTCGCTTTGGTCACGCGAGGCACCACCGAGCTCGAGTCCGTAACCTGCCGGGAAATCGATCTGCTTGGCGATTTTCATGGCGTCCGCCGTCACTTCGCCGGGCGAACGCCCTTGCGCGTTGGCCGAGACCGCAATCATTCGCTTGCCGTCGGAGTGTTCGATCTGCGCGGGGCCTTTGCCCATGGTGACGGTGGCGATCTGGTCGAGTGGCACCATCATATTGCTGCCAGCGACGGCGATAGGCAGGTGTTCAATATTGGATGCATTGACGCGATCATCCGGATGCAGTCTGACCGCGACATCGCGCGATTCGCCGGTTGGGTCCACCCAATCCCCCACTTCGACCCCGGCAAACGCCACACGCAATGCCTGTGCCGTATCGCCAACCGATATGCCGAGCGAATTCGCCAGCCCACGATTAAGCTCGATTCGCAGCTCATCTTTGGGGTCCTGCTGCGAAAGTCCGACATCCACCGCGCCGGGCACCTTGGCGAGCTTCTCCATAAAGTCGCCGGTGATGGCCATCAGCCGGCGCGAGTCAGGGCCGGAAAATAAAATCTGCACGGGCTTTCGTGCACCCATGTTCAGGTCATCGAGCACGGTGTATTCGGCTCCGACAATCTGCAACATGAGTTTGCGCAGGTCAACCGCAATCTCGCTGCCGGAACGCTGCCTTTTGGTGCTCTTGCCGATATCCACGTACACGCGACCGCCACCGGCATTCACGCTGCTGTTGGTGGCCACAGTTTCGGGCATCGAGCGCGCCAGTTCGGCCGCTTTCTCGACTTTCAAGCGCGCGTATTCGAGGCTGGCGCTCGATGGGATACGAACATCAATCGCCAGGGAATCGCCGTCCGCTTTCGGCAGGAAACTCGAGCCGCC
>JANOQY010000589.1:0-2187 GCA_031414995.1 Betaproteobacteria bacterium | reverse complement strand
CGCATCTATACGCTTGTTGAGACCAGTTAATACCTTGCCTGGAACGCATTCAATGACAGCAAGTGCGCCGCCGGTTGCGATTGCCTGAATCGTTTCAACCCAGCGCACTGGACGATAAAGTTGTTCGACCAATCCTTTTTTGATGTCATCCGCAGTTAAAAATGCACAGACGTCGGCATTTTGTATGACCGGTGTCGCAGGGACATTACAGGTAATATTTTTTAAGGCAATCGCCAGTTTATCCGCTGCGGGTTTCATTAAAGCGCAATGAGAAGGCACACTCATCGGTAGCATCAATGCGCGTTTGGCACCGCGCGCCTTGGCAAGTGCCATGCCACGCTCAACCGCGGTCCGGTGACCGGCAATAACAATCTGCCCCGGCGAATTCAGATTTACCGCTTCCAGGACTTCGCCCTCGGCTGCCTCTGCGCACACGGCGCGCACTTGCCCGGTTTCCAGCCCGAGCACTGCTGCGATACCGCCGGTGCCTTCAGGAACTGCATCCTGCATTGCTTGTGCACGCAATCTGACCAGCCGCAATGCATCTGCAAACCCCATTGCGCCCGCTGCAACCAGCGCCGAATATTCTCCGAGACTGTGACCGGCAAAAAATATTGGTGCCCCACCACCCTTTTCCTGCCACGCACGAAAAGTTGCAATTGCCGCGCTAAGCATTAGCGGCTGCGTATTCACCGTAGAATTCTGGTTTTCTGCAGGACCGTCAACAGCCATTGCCCAAAGGTCCTGTTCGAGAACATCCGACGCCTCCTCGAAGGTACGCTGAACAATTGGCATGTCGGTAAATCCCGCCATCATCCCGACCGACTGTGAACCCTGTCCGGCAAACGTAATAGCAAACTTACTCATGATTCTTGCTCACCATTTGAGCATCACTGCGCCCCACGCGAAGCCACCGCCCAGCGCAGCCAGCAACACGTTATCGCCCGATTTAATCCTGCCTTCACCAACAGCCACGTCTAGCGCAAGTGGAATGGATGCGGCAGACGTGTTCCCATGTCGGTCCACTGTCATTACAACCTTTTCATCAGCCAAATCGAGTTTTCTTGCAGCATGCGTAATGATGCGCTTGTTAGCCTGATGGCAAATGAACCAGTCGATTTCGTCGGGCTTCATGGCGTTGGCATTTAGCGCCTCCCAAGCAACTTCTTCAAACGCCTTCACGGCAAATTTATAGACCGCACTACCCTCCATTCGCAGCATCGGGGAGCCTCGTATCGCGCCGTTTTCCACCGTGCCGGGTGCGCATAATGCATCCCGATAAGAACCATCTGTATGAAGGTGCGTGGAGAGAATGCCGGGCGAATCAGTCGCTTTCAAAATCACCGCACCGGCACCGTCGCCAAAAAGTACGCAAGTACCGCGATCCTGCCAATTCATGATTCTTGAAAAAATTTCCGCTCCCACCACCAGCGCACATTTTGACGCGCCGCTACGAATAAATTTGTCAGCCGTTGCCAAGCCAAACACAAACCCCGCACAAACCGCCTGTATATCAAACGCAACGCAGTTTTTGATGCCCAATTTATCCTGCAGAATGCACGCAGTAGACGGGAAGACCATATCCGGCGTCGATGTGGCAACGATGATGAGATCAATGTCCCCGGCCTTGATGCCCGCAGCAGTAATTGCGCGTGTTGCCGCAATCAGCGCGAGATCGCTGGCGTCCTGATTGTCGGCCGCGTAGTGACGCTCACGAATCCCAGTTCGGGAAACGATCCATTCGTCGTTGGTATCGACAATTTTGCTGAGGTCGTTGTTGGTCACAATACGGTCGGGCAGATAACTGCCGGTACCAGAAATGCGGGCGTAAATCATTGTTCTGTATTCAACGCGTTGGAGTACGCGTCATTCCTGATTTGCGGCGCGAGCAAGCCATCAGCATGCAGGCGTTCAATTTCGCTGGAAATCAAACCAAGCAACCCATGCTCCACCTCGGATGCAGCCCGTTCAAGTGCATGTAAAAACGAAACAGCGTCTGCCGAACCGTGACTTTTGACGACGACACCTTTCAGACCCAATAAAGCAGCACCGTTGTAGCGCCGATGATCCATACGATGACGAAAACGCTTGATGACCGGCAGGGAAATCACAGCAGCGAGCTTGCTGTAAAAACCATTTTCGTATTCCGCCCTAAGGAAATCGCCCATCATCTTGGCCATCCCCTCC
>JANOQY010000588.1:0-1508 GCA_031414995.1 Betaproteobacteria bacterium | reverse complement strand
GTGGCGCTTGCAGACGTCGCTCACTGCCTGCAAGGGGTTGAGTACGCCGGTGCCGGTTTCGCAATGAATCAAGCCGACGTGGGTGATGGAAGGGTCGGCGCTGAGCTTTGCATCGAGCTCTTCCGCAGAAACGGGCTCGTCTTCGGCACGTTCCAAGATAGTCGTACGACGTCCCATCAATGTCGCCAACTTACCCAACCGCTTACAGTAGGCACCGTTGTCGAGCACCAGCACATGGCCGTCTCGTGGAACCAGCGTCGCCACCGCTGCTTCTACTGAAAACGTGCCACTACCCTGCAACGGAACAACCACATGCGAATCGGCGCCGTGAATCACGTCAAGCAACTGTCGTCGAATCCGCGCCGTGATGGCATTGAATTCGGCATCCCACGAACCCCAGTCACGCAGCATCGCCAGCTTGGTTCGCAAGGTGGTGGTCAAGGGGCCTGGTGTCAGGAGTATTCGATCTCGATCCATGCGTTCCTCGTCAATTTATGCCGTCGCGGTCGGCCGCCGCCAAGCTTGCGTACGCCTGTTCACCCACCAGCCCAATGCAATAAACAGCAATGTCGCCAGTGTTGATGCCGCCGCGATCAGCACGGCCATTGCTGCCGCTGCGCCGATTTCACCGGCTTCATCCAGATTGAGAATGGCGATGGCTGCGACTTTCGTTTGCGGCGAATACAAAAACACCACCGCCGAAATGGTCGTCATGGCGTTGATGAAAAAATAGCGCGCAATGTCGAGCATGGCTGGCGTGCAAATCGGCAACGTCACCCGCCAGAATGTCTTGTAGAACGGGACCTTTAGCGAAGCAGATACCGATTCAAACTCGGCGTCCAGCGCCTTCAGCGCTGTTACGGCAGTAAGGTGGCCGGTGGTGTAGAAGTGCACGATAGTGCACATCACGAGCAAGGTGAGCGTGTGGTACAGGCCGTTGAGCGGGTTGTCCGGCGCATTAAAGAAAAAAATGTAACCCAGGCCCAATACCAGGCCCGGGACTGCCATCGGCAATAGTGCAAGCAGTTGCACCATCGGACGCAGCCAATCAAGGTCACGGGTTTTCTCGATCAGATAAGCACCGACAAATACGATGATGGTGCCAAAGACGGCGGTACCACTCGCCAGTTTCAAACTGTTGATGAACGCATCGCCGACCTCACCATCGAATAAGCCAAACACATAGTGCCTGGTACTAAAAGAAAGGTCGTACGGCCAGAATTTGACGAACGACGCAAATATCGCCATGCCAAGCACCGCAAACATTGCCAGCGCAACTAAGCCGCAATAGCCGGTCATCACCGCATCGTAGCCACGGCTGGGTTTCGGGGAATATGGCACCGCGCGTGCGGTCAGCATGGAAGTCTGCTTGCGCTGAACGAGTCGATCAACAAAGAACGTCAACAGTGCCGGCGCAAGGAGAATGAACCCGACCACTGCGCCCTTCTGGAAATCCTGTTGTCCAATCACTAGTTTGAAAATGTCTGTCGCCAACACATTGAAGTTTC
>JANOQY010000587.1:0-2226 GCA_031414995.1 Betaproteobacteria bacterium | reverse complement strand
GACAATAGCGCCGCCACGTTTTCAGAGTGGGTGGAAGATTGCACGCTCGCGATGACGCTTAGCTACACCGGCACCACGCAGGTCTATCAAAGCATCGTGCCGGTATCGGGGTTGTCGGTTGCAGAATGTTTTGAGCATTACTTCGATCTGTCGGAACAACTTCCCACACACCTGTGGCTGGCCGCAAACGAAACCGGTGCGGGCGCATTGCTGCTGCAAAAATTGCCGAACGCGGATCAAAAAGATGCCGACGGCTGGGCGCGTGTCGAGCACCTTGCCGCGAGCGTGAGCGATCAGGAATTGATCACGCTGCCGGCGGAGCAATTACTGGCGCGACTATTCGGCGAAGAAGACGTGCGCGTTTATGCGCCGACGCCGGTTAGCTATGCCTGTAAGCGCGATGTGGGGAAAGTGGAAGCGATGCTACGTTCGCTCGGTCGCGAGGAAGTGGAAGCCACGCTCGCCGAACTTGGCATCGTGGAAGTCAAAGACGATATCTGCAATCAGGTTTACCGCTTCGATGCCGATGCGGTGAGGCGATTGTTTGAGTGAGCGTTTCAGTGTTGGGCTTTGCTTAAACTAGTAAGCTCTAGCACTGGTGAGCTTCGCAGCCATAAAATGCTTTGAAACGCCCGTCAATGCTAGACTTTCAATGATTTATGCTGCCAAGACGCTATTACCGACCGCGATGTCCGTGATGCCCGCCGCGATACCCGCCGTGATGCCCGCCGTGATGCCCGCCGCGATACCCGTAATATCCACCGCCCCGGAAACCGTGTGACAGGCCAATGGAAAGACCGAGCAACGGCAATATTGGCGAGCCATAGTAGCCATAATTATAGTAAGAGGGGGTGTAATAAGGCCCCGGCGCGTAATAACTTGGCGCGACATACACGCGTTCAACATAGCGCGGCTCAACCGAGATCGTGTCTGAATAGCCGCGATCTCGGTCTGCGTCCCATCCCTCCGTTGAGCGCACTACCCGATATGGCCTGTCGCGATCCGCATCCCAGCGTTCCTCATAAATTGTCTCGGTTACAGGCGAGGACGACAGCGACGGGCGTGCGACCGCGCGCGCCACTACGGCAGGCGTGATTTGCAGGCTCACCGTCGCACCCGGATCTTCCGCCAATTGTGTGGTGTATTGCTTGCCCGCATATTCATAAACCACTTTGTAGCCGATGGTGCGCGTCTCAAAATTGGTCACGCTGCGACACGCATCGCGCGGGCCGGCATCCAGGGCGCATTGCTTCTGCTGCACCCCGACTTCGCGGGTGACAGGCGTGCTCGAAATCACTTTGCCCACTTCCTGAGCGGCAGCAAACCCCGACACCATTGTCAATCCCGATACCAGTAAGAGCTTTTTCATTTTCATCACCTCAACTTTCACGTATTTCACGTTTTACGCCGAACCAAGCGGCAATAACAATAAGACAGTACACCTTTTGACTGGTTCAAGCACTCTTGAACTGCACCCCGCGCTGCTGGTTCAATTAATGTGCCCCACAACGAGGCGAAACGCGATGTAAACTGCCGAATCGGCGATGTGAACTCCTGTTTTACGACGCAAACTAATCCAGCCACATGTCCCGCGCCGCGTATTACTTCTGAAAGGAAACGTATGTCCTCACGCACCCAGATGCAGCTCAAACCTGTCGGCTCATTCGTGGCCCGCATCCAATCAAGCCTGGCCGCAGCGTTGTTGCTAATGCTTTTCCAATCCTCCGCCAGCGCGCAGCAGTTTTTTGGCGATTGGGCGGTCGAGCGCAATCGCGAGCTGGTGGTCGCGATCACGCGCAACACATCTGAATCCGCCTTCGGCTATGCCTGCAATCGGTCAACGAATGAATGCCTGTTTTTCTTCATGCCGGATCGGCTGAGGTGCAACGAAGGTGGCCGCTACGCACTGCTCGTGAATGGCGGCAATGAAAGCACCGCGCGCAGCACCGTTTGCCGCAGACTCAGTTGGCAGGATGATCAGCAGTATGCCAACGTAATTGATGGCACCGATGCCCTGCGCAAACAACTGGCAAACGCCAATGAATCGACCATCGGCATCGCACGCGGCACGGGCGCGGATGGTTTTTCAATTTCAAAATTCAGCATGCGCGGCTTCCGCGAAGCGTTTGACCGGGTCAATCGACATCGCGAGGATCGTGACGACCGCAGACCACGCGATTACAACACCGACAATCGCGGCGGCGGCGTTAGCAGCATCGATGTCGA
>JANOQY010000586.1:0-24443 GCA_031414995.1 Betaproteobacteria bacterium | reverse complement strand
CGAAACCCACACTAAGCAGGAATCACGCCCGCTTTCAACACCGTCAATAAATCAAGGTCTTAAGTCGCCGGTCGGCCAATATAAATTCCGAAGTGTAAAATTTGGCGACACAAACTAAATACAATTAATAGCTCAAAAGTTATCTCGATACACTGAAAGCGAGGGTTTCGTTTTCCAAGACATCGCCGAACTTTGTGTGCATTGTTCCGACAGCACCATCGCAAAGGCGAATGACATCAGCCTAGAATAAATATCCGCCATTCGTGCATGATTTATTACTAGTTAAAAGAGTTGCGATGACCACAATCTGTACGAGAATTGCCGCCGGTATTACTGCGCTGTCGCTCAGCGCATGCAGCACGAAGACGCATATTCCGATGGAGCCGGCACCGCGTCAGGCGATAGCGATTGGGGATAATTTAGAGTTTGTCACCATCAACGGTAGCAGGTTGAATTTCAAAGTTGAATCGATCGACCAATAGACTGTCGGCGGACAAGGCATGCAGGCTCGCTTTGATGAAATCGCGCGTATTGAACGCAAGGAAATCAGTGGTTCGAAAACGGTGGTCGCTGCTGCGGCCACTGTCGCGGGTATTTACGTCTTGTTGTATCTTTTCGGTATCGTCGCCCTGCTGGCGTTGGTGGGAGGCTAATTTTTCTAAGCCTGCCCCGGGAGCGCGGGCAGTCCAAACATTTGCAGCTGCTGGCTGGTTGGTGGTTTGCGAAAAGCCAAGGCAAGGACTTCTAAAGAGCCTTTGGCAAGAAACACAAATGGAAAGCCTGCGGCATTGAGCGTGCGTTGCAACGACGTCGGCGTAAATCCGGTTTTGTGCGCAAAAAAATCATTGCCGGTGCGTTCAATTTCAGGGCCGAAACCATACATCACATCGCGTGAGGTGATGGGGCCGGCTGTCGAGACGTAGAGTGGTTCGTCGATATCGAGATTACGCTCCAGCATCGCCTGCATCACCATCCGCATATCCGGGACCTTGATTTCGGCAAACCCTTCCGGCACCAGCACATGCAGGAAGCCAGCCAATACCTTGGCCACGTCATGAAAGTAGTAGTGCTCGAGATTGTGAGAGCAATAAATTGCATCAAAACTGCCTGCCGCTTGTGCCGTTAGTTCGCGGGCGTCGCAGAGGATATCCGGATTCCAGCGCGGGTCGATGTCCAGATAGCATTGTTGCCATTGCTGATAGTGCGGCGGCATGAGGGTGGTTTTACTGTTTCCGCCTACGTTTAGAACTTTTGGTGTGTGCATGGATGGGTGAATGTGTGGATTTGGATGATGGCGAAAATGCGTTGCCTTGATCGATATTTAACCGCAAATATTGCTGTTTGTTCAATGATGATCGTGGTCGTGATCATGCCCAGCAAGCCCCGCATTCAGCAACGTTCGCGCTTCAAAAATTACTTCCGATGCGGTAAGCCCGTGCGGAGCCATACCAGTCGCCAAACATTCGTCGGCCGCTGCGCCGTGCAGGTGAACGCCGAGCTTGGCTGCATCAAGTGTGTTCATGCTCTGCGCAAGAAATGCCGCGATCATGCCGGAAAGTGCATCGCCCATGCCGCCTGCGGCCATGCCCGGATTACCGGAAGTGTTGATCCAATAGCGTCCGTCTGGCGTGGCGATCACAGTGCCAGCGCCTTTGAGTACCGACACGACATTGAACTTGGCGGCAATTAATTTGGCCGCGTTGATGCGATCAGCTTGAATCTCGTCCGTAGAGCACCCGAGTAAACGCGCCGCCTCGCCGGGGTGGGGCGTAAATATCAAACTCAAGGACTGGTGCCGCTTCCCGGCAATTTTTGCCTGAAAAGCCGCGTATATACTTGGGTTTGCTGAAATCATCGTTAATGCGTCGGCATCGAACAAGGTTGGTATCGCTTGGGCCAGTGCGGCGGTCAGTAGCCGCGGCGCGGTCTTGTCGGTGCCCAATCCCATGCCAATCGCCAATGCGGTCATCGACACATCGGTAACCAATTCTTCAGCGGTTCGCACCATGATTTCGGGGTTGATGGGATCATAGCCGGGCGCATCTTTGGCAGAGAGTCCAAGAAACACTTTGCCCGGCCCCATGTGCAGCGCGGCGCGCGCGGCGAGCACGGCGGCACCGATCATGCCTGCTGCACCGCCGATGATGGCGACGTTGCCGAAGCTGCCTTTATGGGAATTATTGCGCCGCTTGGGAATGAGTGCTGCGATGGCTGCACGACAGAGCAATTCACCTTGCGCGCCATGAGTTGAGATGGCAGCAACACCAAGTGACTCGACATTGATTTCACCCGCATGATCGACCCCGTCCGCTGTGTAGAGCCCGGGTTTTGCGCCCAGAAATGTGATTGTGAAATCCGCCTGAATGGTTGCGCCGAAGGCAACGCCGGTATCGGCGGAAAGACCGCTGGGAACGTCGATGGCCAGAATCGGCGTTTGATTGTGGTCGGCGTTCGCGTTGGCGCGTCTGATCGCTTCAGCAAAAATGCCTTCAGGCGCACGTTGCAAACCAATGCCGAATAAGCCGTCGATGATGAGATCGAATTTGTCGTCATCAGGGAATTTTGTGACGACAGTACCTTTTGCTTTGCGGTAAGCGGCGAGGGCGCTTTTGGCAGCCGCATCAGCATTTTTTTGTTCGCGCGGTGCCAAAACCGTGACGCGTTGTCCGGCCTTTTTTAGTGCTACAGCTGCAACCCAGGCATCGCCGCCATTGTTGCCCGGCCCTGCTAGTACGAGGATATCTGCGCCGCGTTTTTTCTTGGCGATCTTGCTGGCCAAAACGGCCACTGCCGCGCCTGCGCGAAGCATCAGCGATTCCTTGGGCTGCATTTTTGCGTGCAAGCTTTCGATGGCACGGATTTCTGCCGAAGAATATAGAAAATCACGCATGTGCATATTCAGGGCACCAGTACGGTATCGTTTGCGACTGCCGCGAGTTCGGGATAATCGAGGCTGTAATGCAGCCCGCGGCTTTCTTTGCGTGTTTGTGCACAACGCACAATCAGCTCTGCGGTTTGCACCAGATTGCGCAGCTCGATCAAGTCATTGGAGATACGAAAGTTGGCGTAGTAATCGTGAATTTCTGATTGCAGCAGATTGATGCGGTGCATGGCACGTTCGAGGCGTTTGTCAGTACGCACAATACCGACGTAATCCCACATGAAGCGGCGCAGCTCATCCCAGTTATGCGAGATGATGACCTCCTCATCGGCATTGGTCACGCGGCTTTCATCCCAGGCGGGCAGGGGCTGTGAAGGGCGCGCTGGCTGGTTCTGCATATCGTTGGCAACCGCTTCGGAAAACACTAGGCATTCGAGTAACGAGTTGCTCGCAAGGCGATTGGCACCGTGCAAACCGGTGCAGGATACTTCGCCGATGGCGTATAGCTCATCGACATCGGTACGCCCGCTTAGATCGGTGACGACACCCCCGCACGTGTAATGCGCGGCAGGTACGACCGGGATCGGGTCTTTCGTGATGTCAATTCCCAGCGACAGGCATTTTTCGTAGATATTCGGGAAATGCGCCAACAGGAAATCTGCGGGTTTGTGTGAGATATCCAGATAAACAAAATCAAGACCGCGTTTTTTCATTTCAAAATCGATGGCGCGGGCAACCACATCGCGCGGGGCCAGTTCAGCACGCTCGTCATGTTGCGGCATAAAGCGTTCACCGGCTTTGCTTTTATCTTTGCTATCGGGCAGTCGCAGATGGCCGCCTTCGCCACGAACGGCTTCGGTAATCAAATACGATTTCGCCAGCGGGTGGTACAGGCAAGTGGGGTGAAACTGGATGAATTCCATATTGGCCACTCGACATCCGGCACGCCAGCCCATCGCCACGCCGTCGCCAGTGGCAACATCGGGGTTGGTCGTGTAAAGATAAACCTTGCCCGCGCCGCCGGTCGCCAGCACTGTGAAACGTGCGTTGATCGTATGAACGGTGCCGGTGAGATTGTTCAGCGCATATGCGCCGTAGCAACGTTTTTCATCGGGTCGGCCAAGTTTTGCCGACGTAATCAAATCGACCGCCAGGTGATGCTCGAGAATTTGCACATTGGGATGCGATTTCAGTTGCTGCACCAATGTTTTTTGCACAGCCCGACCAGTCGCGTCGGCGGCGTGTGCGATGCGACGGTGCGAATGCCCGCCCTCGCGAGTAAGGTGCAGCTCAGCCACATTGTGGTCGTCACGCGTGAACGGCACGCCTTGTTCAACCAACCACTCCACCGCGCTGCGGCCGTGTTCCACCACAAAGCGTACCGCCGCATCGTTACACAGTCCGGCACCGGCAATGTGGGTGTCACTGATGTGGTTAGCCGCCGAATCATCTTTGCTCAACACGGCTGCGATACCACCCTGTGCCCAGGCACTGGCGGCGTCGAGGAGTTCCTGCTTAGTCAGTAACGCAACCTTTTGCGTTTCGGCGAGTCTCAAAGCCAGTGACATGCCGGCGAGGCCGCTGCCAATAATCAGTACGTCATAGTGTTTCATTGGTTTGCTTTGCTGTGGTAGAGGCGGCCAGAAATTAACCACCTTGCAGGGTCTGGGAGTGAACTATTCCACAATGGAAGGGTCACTAGATTGTGTTTTAACGAAGTTTTCAGGTTTTGATGTGTCGTTTGCGGAAATTTCCGATTAGTGCAATTTAGGCAGGGAGAGCAGTGATGGCAGAGTTGACGTTTATAATACCCGACGTGGTGGGGCTAAACAGCAGGGTGCATAAGAGCAAACCCGCGCCAAAGGTGCTGACCGATGTGTTTGCGCGGCATGAGAGCGCGGCGACTACTGCAACGCGACCGGTGAATCAGGGAAAAGTATTGATGAGCGATCGCGAAGTCGATCAACAATTGGTAGTGCGTGCGCAGGCGGGTGATAAACGCGCATTTGAACTGCTGGTGATCAAATATCAGCGCAAGGTGGAACGGCTGTTATCGCGCATCATTCGCAATCAGGACGAAATTCAGGATGTTGCTCAGGAATCGTTTATCAAGGCGTATCGTGCGCTTGGCAATTTTCGCGGGGATAGCGCGTTCTACACTTGGCTTTATCGTATTTCGGTGAATACCGCCAAAAATTATCTGGTCAGTCAGGGGCGGCGCGCGCCGACGAGTACCGGCTATGATGCCGAAGAAGCTGAGAGTTTTGAAGATGCAGTCGGCCTGCGTGACAACGCAACGCCGGATGCGCTGCTGATGTCCAAGCAGATTGCAGAAATTGTTAATTCGACAATCGACAAGTTACCGGAAGAGTTAAGAACAGCGATCACGTTGCGTGAAATCGAGGGCTTAAGTTACGAGGAGATCGCGGAAATCATGGATTGCCCGATCGGGACAGTTCGGTCGCGAATCTTTCGTGCCCGCGAAGCGGTGGCAGAACAACTGCGACCGCAAATGGGTACGTCGAAGGACAGGAGATGGTGAAATGAACGAGAAATTATCTGCCTTGATGGATGGTGAACTTGATCACGATCAGGCGCGATCAGTAATCAAATCGCTTGGTAGCGATGATTCGTCCCGTGAGCACTGGGACATATATCACGTCATCGGGGAGGCCTTGCGCGGCGACGATCTCGGACGGGCGACAGCACATGTCAATACCAGCGCGATTTTCGCAGCGTTGGCTGCCGAGCCTACCGTGCTGGCACCATTGATGATCAGGCGTCCCGTCGAAAAGCGCACCCGTATCGCGTTGGCAATGGCGGCTTCAGTAATAACCATTTCGACTATTGGCGTTGTGGCCGTGCAACAGCAAAGCGGTCAAGTCGCATCTGTTCAACTGGTGCAACGGGTTGCCCCGCAGCCGGTCGCGTTGAGCAAGGTACCGTCCAGCGCCGCAGACGGCAGGGTTAACGATTATCTTGTCGTGCATCGTCAGTTTTCCAATCCAGGGGCGTTCCAGCCGGCGGCCTTGAATCGCGATGTGCGTGGTGGTAGCCTGCCGCAGGCAGTAGGTAAATAAGGCAGACACAAGCAAATGAGTGGCCGCAGGATCGAGGCGGTCACAGGATAAATACACAGGGAGTGTAAGTTTTTTGGCGCATGGATTGAAATGAAGAGTTGGTTGAAGTCAAGATCGGGATTCGCCGCATTTATTGCGGGAACGAGTATGTTCAGCAGCTACGCGAACGCTCAAACAATCCACAAGAGCGCGCAAGCGCTACCGTCGTCTTCGCTTGAGGCCCGTGAATGGATTGATCGCATCGCCAAGTCGGCGCGGGAGCTACCTTACACGGGTGTCTTTATTCAGCAGACCGCTGATGGCGTGAGCACATCGCGCATCACACATTTGGTTGATCGACAAGGCGTAGAGCTTGAAAAACTCGAGATGCTTGACGGTCCGCAGACCGAAATTATTCGCCGTAATGAAGAAATGTATTGCTACCACCCTGATGCAAAAACAGTGCGGGTGGACCGGCGCGTTAGTGGCCGTTTTTTCCCTTCACTCATTTCCGGCAATTCCAAAGCTATCGCCGAAAACTATAATGTGAAACTTGGCAATGTCGAACGCGTGGCTGGTTTTGATTGTCAGTGGGTTATTCTTGAACCGAAAGATGCCATGCGCTATAAGCAAAAGCTATGCGCAGAGATTGGCACCGGTTTATTGCTTCGTGCGCGCATGTATAACGATCGAAATCAGATGCTGGAACAATTCATGTTCACACAGCTTGATTTGAATCGCAGTGTTGCAAAACTGTCTCTGAAATCGCGTTTTGAACAACTGCCAGGCTGGCAGACCCATGATTTGGCAAAACCAACGAAAACAGTGGATACCGGTTGGAAGGTTGCCAATCTTCCCGCCGGTTTCAAGAAGGTCGGTGAGATGATTCGCACCATGGTCGGTCGACCGGCTCCGGTGTCACAACTGGTGTTCTCGGATGGGCTGCTGCACGTTTCGGTTTTTGTCGAACCGATTCAGGGGAATGCCCAAACCACGGGCGCGCGTATGACCGATGACAGCCCAATTGCATTTGCAATGCGGCCCGTGGCCGATCATCAAATAACGGTGATGGGCGAAGTCCCTGTGGCAGCGGTGCAAGCGATAGCCGATAGTGTGATGCTAAGAAGCAGATAGGTACTGAGCGCAATTGGGTCCAGCGCTCTTTTGCGATAGTTAATCCACCAGATTTTTGTTGTTTTTCGTCAGGGTTAGTCTGGCGACTCGATTTCAATGGAGAAAGCATGACAATACGTAACGATAAGAGCTTGAGTCTGTTGATTCAATCAGTTTTCCTACTGATGGCGGCACTCATTTTCGTCAACACATCAACATTGGCGAAGGATCTGCCGGACTTCACTGAATTAGTGGAAAAGCACGGGCCAGCAGTGGTCAATGTCAGCACAAAGACGCGCGCCGGAAACCAACGCGGGCAACAGCAGTTCGAAGAGAATGATATGTACGAATTTTTCCGCCGATTCATGCCACCGGATGCAATGCCCAACCCACGCAGCAATCCCAATACGCCAAATACACCCAACACGCCGCGTCGCAACCCGAGACAGCCCAACCCGAATCAGGAAGCGCCGTTACGCGATTTGGGCAAAGGATCAGGGTTCATTATTTCCGCAGACGGTTACGTCATCACTAATGCGCATGTCGTGCAACGAGCCGATGAGGTCACCGTATCCTTAACCGATAAACGAGAGTTTAAGGCCAAGGTTATCGGCACCGATGATCGCACCGATGTGGCTGTACTCAAAATTGATACTACTGGATTACCCAAGCTCAACATCGGTGACTCAGACAAGGTGCGCGTTGGTGAATGGGTGCTTGCGATCGGTTCGCCATTTGGATTTGAAAATACTGTCACCGCAGGCATCGTGAGCGCCAAGAGTCGCGATACGGGCGATTTTGTGCCTTTCATTCAAACAGATGCGGCGGTGAATCCGGGCAATTCCGGTGGACCGTTGTTTAATACGAAGGGTGAAGTGATCGGCATCAATTCGCAAATTTTTAGCGGCAGTGGCGGCTACCTTGGCATCTCGTTTGCCATTCCGATGAATACGGCAATGAGTGTAGCCAACCAGTTGATCAAAACTGGCAAGGTCAATCGGGGGCGCGTTGGCGTCACCATGAATCCAGCCCCGATCACCAAGGATTTAGCGGAATCGTTGGGGCTTCCCAATACGAAAGGCGCACTCATCGATGAGGTAACCAAGGATAGCCCCGCCGAAAAAGCCGGCATCCTAGCGCAGGACTTCATCCTGAAAGTGAATGGAAAACAGATCGAAACCTATATTGACGTGACACGCGCAATCAGCAACACGCCGCCTGGCACTAAAGTGGTTATGTCGATTTGGCGCAAAGGCGGACAAAAGGATATTACGGTGACAGTCGGAGAAACACCGAGCGATACTGTCGTTGCGAAAGTCCCGGACAAAAAAGACGAGAAGAAGGATGAAACACCGAATCGACTAGGTCTTGTAATTGGCGAAGTCAGCGAGGCAACCCGCAAAACGGCTCCTGAAGATGTTCGAAAAGCGCCGAAGGCAGACAGTGGCGTGCTGGTTAAGGACTCCGATGGCGCGGCTGAACGTGCAGGTATACGCCAAGGCGATATTATTCTCGCGGTGAACAATACCGACGTGAAATCCGTAAGCCAATTCAATGAGATCGTTGCCAAGCTTGATGCGAAAAAGGCAGTAGCGTTGCTCGTCAAACGCGAAGGGCAGACGCGCTATGTAACTTTGCGCATCGATTCGAAGTAGTAGTGAAACGATTGACGGTGTTGTCTCGAAGCTATTGTCATCTTTGCGACGACATGATTGCGGCCCTGCAAAAAATGCAGGGCCGTTCCTCGCAACCCTTTGATGTTGATATCGTTGACATCGATCAGCACCCGGCACTGGAAACACAATGGGGGGAAAAGGTACCGGTTTTGCTCGAAGGCGATACGGAAATTTGCCACTATTTTCTCGCGCCAGATCAGTTGGCGTTGCATCTCGCGCAGCCATAAAGGCATGCCTTAACGCTCGATTCAGCGACGCTTTTGCAGTAGAATATGGACTTCCAACAAATAAGGGCACCCTTGTGTGCCCTTATTTGTTGTTGGATACCATAAGATTATGAATTTAATACGAAATTTCTCCATTATTGCGCATATTGACCACGGCAAATCAACGCTCGCTGATCGTATTATTGAACGTTGTGGAGGACTTTCTTCTCGCGAGATGGAATCCCAAGTTCTCGACTCGATGGATTTGGAGCGCGAGCGCGGCATCACGATCAAGGCGCAGACGGCGGCGCTGACCTACAAGGCCAAAGACGGAAAGACTTACGAACTCAATCTGATTGATACGCCCGGTCACGTCGATTTTTCTTATGAAGTTTCGCGCTCCCTTTCCGCATGTGAAGGTGCGTTGCTGGTTGTAGACGCATCGCAAGGTGTAGAAGCGCAGACCGTTGCCAATTGCTACACCGCCACTGATCTGGGCGTTGAAGTCACGCCCGTTTTGAACAAGATTGATCTTCCCAGTGCCGACCCGGCTCGTGTGATTGCAGAAATTGAAGACATTATCGGCATTTATGCCGAAGACGCAGTGCAATGCAGCGCCAAAACTGGCGTGGGTATTGAAGAGGTAATTGAAACCGTTATCGCCAAAGTGCCGCCGCCAAAAGGCTCAGCATCGAATCCGCTCAAAGCGTTGATCATCGATTCCTGGTTTGATAATTACGTTGGTGTTGTCATGCTCGTGCGGGTATTTGATGGTGCGTTGCGGCCCAAAGACAAGATTCTGCTGATGGCCTCTGGTGCACAGCACCTTGTGGAGCAGGTGGGCGTATTTACGCCACGCTCGCAGTCGCGGCCGATGCTTTCGGCAGGAGGTGTCGGATTCATTATTGCCGGTATCAAAGAGCTAAAGAATGCCAAAGTTGGTGACACCGTCACGCTTGTAGAAAATCCCGCAAAAGAAGCGTTGCCGGGGTTCAAGGAAATCAAACCCCAGGTATTTGCAGGTCTCTACCCGATCGAGTCCAATCAGTACGACGCGCTTCGCGACGCACTCACTAAATTGCAATTGAACGACTCCTCGTTGCGCTTTGAACCAGAAACCTCGCAAGCGCTGGGATTCGGTTTCCGTTGCGGCTTCCTCGGCCTGCTGCATATGGAAATCGTGCAGGAACGCCTCGAGCGCGAGTACAACATGGATCTGATCACCACGGCGCCAACGGTGATCTACCAGATCATGCTGCGTGATGGCACCGTAATGGAAATCGAAAACCCATCACGTTTACCGGATCTGGCGAAGATTGAGGAAATCCGCGAGCCGATGATCATTGCGACAATGTTGATGCCTCAGGAATATGTGGGATCCGTGATTATCTTGTGTAATCAAAAGCGCGGCGTGCAAGTCGATATGGAGTACCACGGCAGACAGGTAATCCTGAAATATGAGATGCCGATGAACGAAGTGGTAATGGATTTCTTTGATAAGCTGAAATCCGTCTCGCGCGGATACGCCTCACTCGATTATGAATTCAAGGAATACCGTACTTCTGACTTGGTCAAACTCGATATTTTGATTAACGGCGACAAAGTGGACGCTTTGTCGTTGATTGTGCATCGCGCCAACAGCCAGTACCGTGGGCGTGAACTTGCCAGCAAGATGCGGGAGTTGATTCCGCGTCAGATGTTTGATGTCGCTGTGCAGGCTGCCATAGGTGCAAATATCATCGCCCGTGAAAATATCAAGGCGCTACGCAAAAACGTGATTGCCAAATGTTACGGCGGCGATATTTCCAGGAAACGTAAATTGCTGGAAAAACAAAAGGCTGGCAAGAAGCGGATGAAGCAGGTGGGCAACGTGGAGATTCCGCAAGAGGCATTTCTGGCTATCTTGCAGGTCGATGGAAAGTAGTGCAACAGTGCACTTTGGTCGGGCTGGGTCGCCATTGGTCGCATCCAGCTTCCTCTGCCTTTGGCTACATCACAAAATTAAGCGCGGGTAAATATTGAATAATTCTGAACGAGGCGCGAGACAATGAATTGGGAAATGATTGGTTGGGTTGCACTTGTGATGAGTGGCTTGATCATCCTTGCGAGTTTTTTTGTTGGTCGCACAAAAGCCGAACAGATGGCTAAGCCACTTGCAGAGGGCGGCGCGAGCCAGCACCCAATCCATTCTTGGCTGGAGATCGCCTGGCCGGTATTTTTTATTGCCATCATGGGCATGCTGACACTGAAAGAGGTGATGGCGTTCCCGGCGGTGTTGTTGCTTGCTACCGTACTCACAGGCATCGTCTGGATTGCTGATGCGTTGGTATTGAAAAAGTCGCGTGCACAAAAAACAGCCGAACCGGTACTGGTGGAGATGGCGCGTAGTTTCTTTCCTGTCATCTTGATTGTATTCGTGCTTCGCTCTTTTCTATATGAGCCGTTCAAGATTCCGTCTGAATCGATGGTGCCGACACTGGTCGTTGGCGATTTCATTTTGGTAAACAAGTTTACTTATGGCGTACGGTTACCAGTGGCTAATAAGAAAATACTTCCTGTAGGACTGCCTCAGCGCGGCGACGTGATGGTGTTCCGTTATCCCGAAGATCAGACCAAAGATTTCATTAAACGCGTTGTGGGCATTCCGGGCGACAAAATCGTTTACAAAAATAAACGTCTGGTGATCAATGACCAGCCCATACCAACAGAGCGACTCGATTCGCAGACGTTGGTTGATGACCGCCTCGCTTTTCAGAGTTACGACGTGATTCGAGAAAAACTTGGCGAAAAACCGCATATTTCTTATATCGATTCTAGGATGCCGGGTGTGCGTCTAGGTGGGGTCCGCGAGTTCCCAAACCGCGCCAATTGTGCATACAATGATGATCAAATGACTTGCACGGTTCCTGCCGGACAGTACTTCATGATGGGTGACAATCGCGATAATAGTGAAGACAGTCGCTATTGGGGCTTTGTGCCAGAAGAAAATATAGTTGGCAAAGCAGTACTGGTTTGGATGAATTTCGGCTCCATGAAACGTGTCGGCATATCCATAGAGTGAAACTCAATTTCGCGGCGAGGAACACATGAAAACGTCATCAAAAAATTTACAACGGCAACGCGGTATTGGGTTTGTTAGCTTGATATTTATTTTTGCTGTGTGTGCTGTCGTTCTTTTGCTTGGCATGAAACTGGTGCCCGTTTATCTTGAGCTATTCTCCGTCAAGAAAGTGATGGCAGCAATGGCGCAGGGTGAGGAGGTGAAAGGCGGAACAGTCACCGACATTAGAAGAAGTTTTGATCGGCGGGCTGCCATTGATAATATCCAAGCTCTTGTTGGGGCAGATTTGGAAATCACAAAAGATGCGGGTGAGACCGTTGTTGTGGCGACCTGGCAGCACCGGGTCGCACTATTTACCGGCTACACCTTGCTAGTCGATTTCAGCGTGAGCACGAAAGACGGCTAACTGTAACGACACCGATATGACGCTTAGCGAGCTTGAGCAAAAGCTCGGGTACAAGTTCATCAAGATTACACTGCTTGAACAGGCATTGACTCATCGCAGCTTCGGGGTAATTCATAACGAACGCCTTGAATTTTTGGGCGACAGTATTCTCAATTGCTGTATCGCAAGATTGATTTTCGATCAATTTCCGACGATGCCGGAAGGGGAACTGAGCCGACTACGAGCCAATCTTGTAAACCAGTCTGTTCTAGCGGAGTTATCTGCGAGTCTTGAGATTGGCCCTCTGTTGCGGTTGGGTGATGGCGAGCTTAAGACAGGCGGCGCACAGCGCCCCTCGATTCTAGGCGACGCATTGGAGGCTGTTCTGGGTGCGGTGGTCCTTGATTCGGAGTTTAGCGCCGCTTCAAACGTGGTATGTAAGCTTTTTTCGTCGCGCATTGAGACGGTACAGAATTCAAGTCCTGTTAAGGACGCCAAGACCGAATTGCAGGAATGGTTGCAGAGCAAGCGATCCGGCCTGCCGGAGTATAAAGTGAAGAAAATTGAAGGCGAGTCCCATCGGCAGATATTTCATGTTGAATGTTCTGTAGCTGCCTTTGACGTTATGTCGCTGGGCAAAGGTGCTAGCCGCCGCGCTGCCGAGCAGGATGCCGCAGCGCAAGTGCTTGCCGCGCTGCATGGAGATCATTCCGCTCATAGGCCCAAACGATGAGTGCTGAATTTCACTGTGGTACCGTTGCCATCATTGGTAAGCCCAACGTCGGTAAATCAACTTTACTCAATCATCTCGTCGGACAGAAGGTCAGTATCACATCCAACAAATCGCAAACGACACGTCATCGTATTACCGGCATCTTGACTGAGCCAGCCGCGCAGTATCTTTTTCTCGATA
Source organism: Betaproteobacteria bacterium (assembly GCA_031414995.1). Classification (GTDB taxonomy): domain Bacteria; phylum Pseudomonadota; class Gammaproteobacteria; order Burkholderiales; family Usitatibacteraceae; genus UKL13-2. Next base: position 11,149 of record JANOQY010000586.1, on the reverse strand, counting down.
CGCCAGGATTCCAAAAGACACATGACAACGCGCTCAATCGTGTATTGAACCGCACTGTTAGTCAAACCGTAATAGATGCCGACGTTGTAGTCGTACTCGTCGAGGCCCTGCGGTTTTCTGATGCTGACGAGCAAGTTCTGAAGCAGGCGTCCAATAGCAGCCATCTGATTCTGGCCATTAGCAAATGTGATCGCGTAAAAGAAAAAAGCAAGTTGTTTAATTTCCTGAAAGAGATGGAAAGCAAAGCAAGCTTTGTTGCGATGGTGCCGATTAGTATCAAGCAAAAGCAGACGCTGGATGAGCTGAAAAAGGTCATTAGATTGCATCTGCCGATAGCGCCTCCGGCCCATGATTCAGAACACTTTACTGACCGCTCTGAGCGTTTTATGGCCGCTGAATTCATACGTGAAAAAGTGTTCCGCCAACTCGGCGATGAATTACCTTATGCCGCCAATGTACAGATTGATAAATACGAAGAGGTAGGCGGTCTTCGGCGAATTTTTGCCAGTATTGTCGTTGAGAAAACTAGCCAAAAAGCGATTCTAATCGGCGAGAAAGGTGAGCGTCTGAAGCGTATTGGAACTGACGCACGCAAAGAAATGGAAGCCAGTTTTGGCTGCAAAGTATATTTGGAGTTATGGGTACGTATCAAGAAAGGCTGGGCGGACGACAGTGCGTTGATTCGGCAATATGGTTATGAATGATTTGTCTCATCGGCCACCGCAAACGGATGAGGTGAACGCACCGGCAATACGGGGCCGGCAACTCATCGGCATGTCAGACGCAGCTTTTGTGCTGCACTCATATGCCTATCGTGAAACCAGCCTGATCGTCGAAACCTTTACACGCACGCATGGCCGAGTGGTCATGGTAGCTAAAGGCGCTAAGCGACCTCAGGGGGCGATGAGAGGCGTCTTGAATCCATTTCAGGGACTCACACTGGTGTGGTTCGGCAAAAGTGAGATGAAAACGCTGAAGTCAGCCGAGCAAGACCAGATTCTCCCGCAACTTTCTGGCGCTGCATTGTTATCAGCCTTTTACCTTAATGAACTCCTGTTGAAGCTCGCCTCGCGTGAAGATGCGCATGAGCAGCTATTTGATTCTTATGCCGGGACGATCGCGTCGCTGGCGATGCTGCCAAACGGGAATGGATCAGCGAGGGATATCGCACCTATCCTTCGGCAGTTTGAAGTAACGTTGCTGCAAGAGCTTGGCTATGCTTTGCAGTTGCAAGAAGAAGCCGACAGCCACGCGCCGCTTCGCGCTGAGCACCAATACGTCTATTTTATGGAGCGTGGCCCGCTTTCATTGCGCTCGACCGAACAACAATCGAACGCGACGGCATGCCTGCAAGTACAAGGAAAAACGCTGTTAGACATGGCCTGCTGCGATTATCGCGATGCCCAGACGCAATCCCAGTCGAAGCATTTGATGCGCATGATCATCAATCACTTGCTGGGCGACAAAATTCTCCATACCCGTCAATTGATACGCGAAATGCGCTGATCGTAATTGCCCAATACCTATGGCCAAACTAAGTGTCAATCTTAATAAAATAGCGTTGTTGCGAAATACGCGCTCGTTGGGCATCCCCAGCGTTATGCGCGCGGCCGACATCGCAATCAACGCTGGTGCCGACGGTATTACCGTACATCCCCGGCCAGATGCCCGACACATCAGGGGGGATGACGTGCGCGATCTGGCTACATTGGTGAAGGCGAGACCCGGTATCGAGTTCAACATTGAAGGCAATCCTTTTCATAATTTGCTTGATTTTGTTCGCGAAGTCCGTCCGCATCAATGCACGCTAGTACCGGATGAAAGTGGACAATTCACCTCAGACCATGGCTGGGACTTACAGAAAGATGCAGCCAGACTAAGGCCGATTGTGGCCGAACTGAAATTGCTTGATATACGCGTCAGTCTATTTATGGATCCCGCACCAGAGGCCATGTCGCTGGTTCGAGCGTTGGGCGCGGATAGAATTGAGCTCTATACCGAGCCATACGCAATTGCATTTGGAGCAGATGCTCAGCAGGATGTGTTGAATCGGTATATTGAGACAGCCAGCGCAGCGCACACCGAGGGTTTAGGTGTGAATGCCGGCCATGATCTGAGCCTTGAAAATTTGCCGGCGTTCGTCAGCGCGATTCCCCGATTAATGGAGGTATCCATTGGTCATGCACTGGTCTCAGATGCCCTCGAAATCGGTCTGTCTGAGGCCGTGAAGCGCTACCTCGCCATTGCACGCGGAGAGGCCGCGTGATTTACGGGATTGGTACAGACCTTGTAAATGTCAAGCGTATCGAAGAGGCGCTCTTTCGTTTTGGTGATCGCTTCCTGCATAGAATCCTGAGCGAAGCAGAGGTTACCGAATATGCCAAATCTGCACAGCCCGCACGATTTGTGGCCAAGCGTTTTGCTGCCAAAGAGGCATTCTCAAAAGCCTATGGCACTGGGATTGGCGAAAGTATCGGATGGCACGACATCCGCGTAACCCATGATGCGTTGGGAAAGCCGCTGATTGAAACCAGTCCAATACTCAGGGATAAACTTCAAGCGCAGCGTATTACGCAAATACATCTCTCAATCACAGATGAGGCTGAACAAGCGCTGGCGTTCGTCGTGATTGAACAACTCTGATTTTTATTCTGAATGTAAATATATGACTTTGACTCTTCCGCTCGGCCCGGTAATGGCCGACGTTGCAGGACTGAAACTCAATGCAGAAGATGCGCTTCGTTTGCAGCACCCGCTGATAGGCGGCGTGATTTTGTTCGCGCGCAATTTTGAATCCCCTGAACAACTTAAAGCCCTAACATCGAGTATTCATGCGTTGCGCGAGCCAGCCTTGCCCATTGCTGTAGACCACGAAGGGGGGCGGGTTCAAAGGTTTCGCACCGGTTTCACTGAGATTCCCCCGATGCGATTGCTGGGCCAGCAGTGGGGTGTATCGCCCGAGGCCGCAACAGCGCTGGCAAAAAATGTCGGTTATGTCATCGCTACAGAACTTATTAGCCACGGTGTTGATTTCAGCTTTGCACCCGTACTCGACGTGGACTGGGGTGAATCCGGCGTAATAGGTGATCGTGCATTTCATCAAGATCCAGTGGTGATCGCCGAGCTAGCCAAGGCGTTGATGGCGGGAATGGCCCAAGGAGGGATGGCGTCCGTCGGCAAGCATTATCCTGGGCATGGTTTTGTGCGCGCAGATTCGCATCACGAAATTCCGATCGATGATCGTAGCTTTGACGAAATAGACAAAGCAGATCTAATCCCGTTTCGTGCACTAGCGAAACATGGAATGAGTGCCGTGATGCCAGCTCACGTTATTTATTCGCAAGTAGACGCATTGCCCGCTGGTTTTTCATCAAAATGGTTGAAGGATATTCTCCGCAACGAGTTAGGTTTTGATGGTTTGATATTCAGCGACGACCTCTCTATGGAAGGCGCGGCTTCGGCTGGCAATGTCACACAGCGCGCGCATGCAGCACTCAATGCTGGTTGCGATATGGTGCTTTTGTGTAATGACCCAGCGCGTGCCGATGAACTATTACAAGGATTGACCGCAGACGGCGTCATTGCTGGTGTTGATTTATCCCGTCGTTTGCAGCGCATGCGCGGCAAACCTGGCACTCAAAACGCCACCAGCTATATGGCTGCGCGAGACGCAGTATTGTCCTTGGCCCGATCCAGCCCAACTTGATCCGGGCTGGTATTACTTGCGATATTTTTTGTCGCGTCGTCGATAATTTTGGCGACCTAGGTGTTACGTGGCGGCTCGCACGTCAACTGACGAACGAGCACAGCATGCAGGTTCGTCTGATTGTCGATAATCTCGGCAGTTTTAGCAGGATAGAACCAGCCGTCGACATTGCTTCTGAGTACCAGCAAATAAACGGCATCACAGTAATTAGCTGGCGCCGAGCTTGCGATGTCATTCCCGCCGAACTTGTTATTGAGGCATTTGCCGTGAACCTACCGGAGCGATACATCGCCGCGATGGCGACAAAGCCCGTCGCGCCGGTATGGATCAACCTTGAGTATCTGAGTGCCGAATCGTGGGTTGGAGAACATCATTTGTTGCCTTCACCGCATTCAAAATTGCCGTTAACAAAGTATTTTTTCTTTCCCGGCTTTAGTCCTAATACTGGGGGCATCATTCGCGAACGTACCTTACTGGCTGAGAGAGATGCGGTTACTTTTTCAAACCCGACAAATAAACTTCATGTTTTTTTGTTCGCGTACCAGAACGCTGCCGCTGGCAACTTGCTTCGAGCAATAGCAGAGGCGGGGGCAAACGTAGGATGTACGATCCCTGAAGGAGCGTTGGCCACAAACATAACGCTTAGTGGTCGTATTGGCGACGATCTGACGAACGAGTTAAGAATAGATGTAATCCCGTTTACCACGCAGCAGGCCTTCGACTCCTTGTTATGGCAACACGACGTTCTTTTCGTCCGCGGTGAGGACTCCTTTGTGCGAGCCCAGTGGGCGGCAAAACCATTCGTTTGGCAGATTTATCCGCAGAGCGATGATACGCATTGGGTAAAATTGAACGCCTTTCTTGATCTTTATTGCGACGGCCTCGACGATCAAGCAGCGTTGGCAATACGTGAAATTTGGCGTGCATGGAACGCTGAAGACTGTGCAAATATGGCAACCGCCTGGCGGCAATTCATGGTTTATCTGCCTACCTTGCAGGCGCATGCAATCGTATGGTCGGAAAAGCTCGCGAGCATGCCTGATTTAGCGGCTAACTTATTGAGTTTTTACCGAAAAACCACTAAAATTTAAGGCTTTGCTGGCATTCGTTGCGCGGCAATATCACTCTTTAACAAGCTTCAGGATCAAAAAATGAAAATCGCTCAAGAACTCCGCGCCGGCAATGTCGTGATGATTGGCAAAGACCCGATGGTCGTACTTAAAGCCGAGTACAGCAAAGGCGGGCGCAATGCGGCAGTCGTCAAAATGAAATTCAAGAATCTATTGACATCTTCTGGCATGGAAACCGTCTACAAGGCAGACGATAAATTTGATGTCGTTCAGTTGGAACGCAAGGAAGTGACCTATTCGTATTTTGCCGATCCCCTCTATGTGTTTATGGACAGCGAATATAACCAGTTTGAAGTTGAAGGCGAGAATATGGGCGATGCACTCAACTACCTTAATGACGGTATGGCTTGTGACGTGATTTTTTATGACGGCAAGGCTATTTCAGTTGAACTGCCAACATCGGTTGTACGTGAGATTGAAACCGAACCAGCCGTACGCGGTGACACATCGGGAAAAGTGTTGAAGCCCGCAACAATCAAACCAACCAACTTCAAGGTTTCCGTGCCTTTGTTTTGTGAAAGCGGCGACAAAATTGAAATTGATACGCGCACTGGTGAATATCGTCGCAGAGTTTAGAAAAATCCAAGTTGCAAAGAAAAGGGCACGGATTTCCGTGCCCTTCGCATTTATTGCTTCGAATTAATGACGACACGATCCTCGAAGCAGCGATCAGAAACCTACAAATCGGACTGCCGAGATTGCCCCCGTCTTGCCACATTCTTAGATGCCGTAAGAGCGGAGTATCCAAGCTATTTTTGCAAACCAGTGCCTCCGTTTGGTGCCTTGAAACCGGCTTTATTGATCGTCGGTCTGGCACCAGGTTTACATGGTGGCAATCGCACCGGCCGTCCATTTACCGGTGACGATGCCGGGTCGCTCTTGTTTAGTACGTTATTCAAATATGGTTTTGCTGATCGTCCCGTCTCTGCGGGCGCTGACGATGATATGCGGTTGATTGACTGCCGCATCACCAATGCAGTGAAGTGCCTTCCACCACAGAACAAGCCGGACACAACAGAAATCCGTACTTGTAACCAGTTTCTACGCACAGAATTAGCAGCAACACCACGCCGGACGGCCATCTTGGCGCTTGGCGGCATTGCACATGCCGCAGTTTTAATGGCAACGGACGTAAAATTATCTTCGCACAAATTTAGCCACGGTGCTAAATATCGCCTCGCAAGCGGTCGTGTTCTGTTCGATAGCTATCATTGCTCTCGTTACAATACCAACACCCGTCGACTGACCGAGGCGATGTTCCATGACGTTTTTAGCGCAATACGTGCCCATTTAATTCTTAATGCAGAGCAAGCTTGATCAGCTTCGTGCCATGAGCGATTTAACCTTTGACCCCAAACCCATTCTTGCGCAGTTGCCGAACCTGCCAGGGGTTTATCGAATGAAAAATGGTGCCGGTGAGGTGATTTACGTCGGCAAGGCGCGTGACCTCAAAAAGCGGGTGTCATCGTATTTTGTGAAGCAACATGCCAGTCCGCGAACAACGCTCATGGTGTCGCATGTTGCAGCCATCGAGACCACAGTAACACGCAGCGAATCCGAAGCGCTGCTGCTGGAAAATAATCTGATCAAATCGTTGGCACCACGATATAACGTCTTATTTCGTGACGATAAGAGCTATCCCTACATCATGGTAACCGGGCATGCCTTTCCGCAGATACGGTTTTATCGTGGTGCACATGTAAAACCAAATCGGTACTTTGGACCATTTCCATCGACTTGGGCGGTACGCGAGACGCTACACCATTTGCAAAAAGTATTCAAACTGCGCACTTGTGATGACAGCGTTTACGCGCATCGCTCCCGGCCATGCCTGCTGCACCAGATTGGTCGTTGCTCTGCACCATGTGTTGGTCTGATTGATGCAGCAGACTACCAACGCGATATCAACAATGCTGAGCTTTTTCTGCAAGGCAAAGAGACCGAGATATTAGAGAATCTCAATAAAAAGATGGAAATGGCGGCCTTGGCACTGCAATTTGAGGTGGCCGCAGGTTTTCGCGACCAGATTCGCTCTTTGCAACGCGTACTTACCAAACAGTTTGTCGAATCGTCCAGTGAGCGCGATGTCGATGTTGTTGCTGGTCTGGAAATGTCCGGTACCTGGTGCGTCAATCTGGTGATGATTAGAGGCGGACGGCATCTTGGCGATAAGAGCTTCTTTCCGGTAAACGCCGGGGACGCAGATCTGCAAACCATCATCAGCGCTTTTGTTGATCAGCACTACAGCACCCAGACGCCGCCTGCACAGCTCATCATGGACGGCAAGTTTGAGACTGGCGAATGGCAGCAGGCGCTTACCGAGATCGCCGGACGCAAGGTGACAATCATCACACGACCGATCGGGGAGGGCAAAATGTGGATGGGCATGGCGTCCAAAAACGCCAGATATGCGCTCGAACAGCGAATGGCCGAGAAGGCATCTCAGGAAAAGAGGCTATTGCTGATGCAAGAGGCGCTGGAAATGGAAGCCCTGCAACGCGTCGAGTGCTTTGATATTTCGCACACGATGGGGGAGGCCACAGTTGCTTCGTGTGTCGTGTTTGATCACGGCGCCATGCAGCCATCGCAATATCGGCTTTACAACATTACCGGCATTACGCTTGGCGATGATTACGCCGCAATGCGCGATGTTCTTTTGCGTCGTTACAGGAAAATTGTAGAACAGCCGGACGATGAAGCCGCGCCGCGCCTTAGACCTGATTTAGTGCTCATTGACGGCGGCAAGGGTCAACTAGGCGTCGCAGAAGAGGTGATGAACGAGCTTGGCTTGGGCGAAATTCAGCTCGTCGGTGTTGCTAAAGGTGAAGAGAGAAAACCCGGGCTCGAGACACTTATTTTTGGTAATACACGACGAGAACTCCATCTGCCAAAGGAAAATGTCGGTTTCCACTTGATCCAGCAAATACGTGACGAGGCGCATCGTTTTGCCATCACCGGCCATCGTGCTCGCCGCGCAAAGAAACGTAATACTTCACGGCTTGAGGATATCGTCGGTGTAGGGCCGAAACGGCGTAAGGCGTTATTGGCACAGTTTGGTGGCTTACAAGGCGTGACTGCGGCAAGTATCGACGACCTCGCGAGTGTCGATGGCATCAGCCGCGATATGGCAGAAACGATCTACAACGAATTTCACGGTTGAACCGTTAGAATATCGATGTGGCTCTGAATCTACCAAATCTGCTCACCTGGCTCCGCATCGCAGCGATTCCGCTGTTTATTGCGGTGCTGTACGTCGACGACTCATGGCTGACGCAGCATCAGGCAAATATCATCGCGACTTCGATTTTTGTAGCCGCAGCAATTACCGATTGGTTTGATGGGTATCTTGCACGCAAATGGAATCAGACATCGGCGTTTGGCGCATTTCTGGATCCAGTCGCCGATAAGCTCATGGTTGCTGCCGCACTGATTGTGCTTGTAGAGCTTGGCCGCACCGATGCGATCGTCGCGTTGATCATCATCGGTCGTGAAATTACCATTTCGGCGCTGCGCGAATGGATGGCGCAGATTGGGCAATCCAAGAATGTCGCTGTGTCCATGTTGGGCAAAATAAAAACGGTATCGCAACTCGTGGCGATACCATTTCTACTCTACGACGGTTTGCTGTTTTCTACTATTGATTGTCGATTGACAGGGCGAATCCTGATCTGGGTGGCTGCTGTGCTTACGATATGGTCGATGTTTTACTATCTTAAAGCAGCATTTGCACCTTCAAAAACGGACTAATCGTTCGACCGGTGCCTAGCGCCCGTCATGCGTCCTGAGATTGATGGTGCCGTTGCAACATGGCGTCAAATTCGACGATTGGCAGCGCCGCACTGAAAAAATAGCCTTGGTAAGCATCGCAGCCTTGTTCGGCGAGCGTCGCCCGTTGCGCCTCAGTTTCGACACCCTCTGCAATCACCTCAAGATCCAGCGCGCGCGCCATGGCGATCACTGCCGATACGATTGCTGCGTCTTCTCTGTCATGAAGGATATCGGATACGAATGTTTTATCAATTTTGAGGGTATCGATTGGGAAACGTTTCAAGTGCGAAAGACTGGAATAGCCAGTGCCGAAATCGTCTATCGCAACACGTAGACCCAATTCGCGCAGCGCCTTCAAGACTTGGCCAACACCATCCGGATCACGCAGCATGCTCGTTTCGGTAATTTCGATCTCGATGCAATCTGGACGACATTGCTCCCGCGCCAGCCGATCCTTGATACGCTCAATCAAATTCACTGCGCGAAATTGCCCTGCAGCAAAATTAATTGCCAGCCGCATCTGACCATAGCCTTTTTCCCGCCAGTGCCGAAGCTGGACAAATGCACTATCAAGCACCCAGTTGCCGATCTCATGCATCAGACCAGCTTCTTCTGCGAGCTGCACAAATTCACCTGGCATCACCAAACCTCGCAGCGGGTGATGCCAGCGCAGCAATGCTTCGGCACCAACAATTCGCCCACTGCGCATATCAATTTTTGGCTGGTAAAAAAGTTCAAATTCGTTTCTGACCAATGCCGAACGCAACGAATTTTCTAACAGACGCGTCGCAGCACCTTGCTCTGCGAGTTCCACAGAGAAAAACTGAAATGCGTTTTTACCGAGTTCCTTGGCACGGTACATCGCCATATCTGAATTCTTCAGCAAGGTTTCCACGTCACTGGCGTCATCCGGAAACAGGCTAATGCCAATCGACGCTGACACATGAATCTCGTGCCCTTCAATGCTGGTCGGCTGTCGAATTTCATCCAGTATTTTTGATGCAACAAGACGCGCCGGGTCGAGATCGCAAAGCTGTTCGAGCACGACCATGAATTCGTCCCCTGAAAGCCGCACCAAAAAATCACTTTCACGCAAGGTACGTTTAAGTCTTTCAGCAATCTCTCGCAAGAGTTCGTCGCCGATACGATGACCGAGAGTGTCATTGACCTCTTTGAAGCGATCCAGATCAATAAATAACGCCGCAACACGCACGCCGCTGCGGCGCGCACGCGAGATTGCCTGCTGCATGCGATCCTGCAGCATCGCGCGATTGGGCAGGCTGGTCAGACTATCGTGGGTCGCCTGATAGACCAGCCGCTCTTCTGCAAGCACGCGAGTGGTGACATCCTGCGTTAACGACAAGATCGACACTACGTTGCCGGATTCATCGCGAAGGCTGGAGTTGTACCACTCGCACCAGATGATGCTGCCGTCGCTGCGGTAGTTGCGATTAAGGCTGGTCGTGCGCGGATGGCTCGCGTCGAGCAGTCGCATATTTACCGCAGCAAATTGCGGGTCATCGTCTTCAACGACAAAATGCCAGTCGCGAAAATGTTTTCCGAGTACCTGTGTCTGCGTCCAGCCGAAAATCTTCTCGGCTTGCGGGGACCAGCGCCGAACATGAAATTCGTGGTCCCACTCAATCACCGCCAGCGGCGAATTTTCAAAGTGCGAAGTAAGCATCCAATTGGCGCGGCGAAGTTCGATTTCAGCACGTTTGAGTTCATCAATATCGGTGTCCGCGGAATAAATTCCGATCACTTTGCCATCGGCATCAAAGCGTGGCGTGTATCTCAATGTCATCCAACGTTCATCGCCGTCGCCATATCTGACTGGGCGTTCAACGGAGGCGGTTTCACCTTTAAATACACGATCCAGCATTGGCTTGGCTTCGTCGAATCGCGCTTGGCCAAATATTTTTGATAGATGTTTGCCGACGAGCTCATCGCGGCTTTTTCCCAGCAAGGTTTCAAGCGAACGATTGACCAGGCGATAGCAATACGACCTGTCGAAGTACGCCATCGGATATGGCAGGCTATCCATCGCACTTCGAAGCTCCAACTCCCGGCTTTCAAGTTCCACCTGCGCTGTCTTGATGTCATGAATATCCGTACCGACCACATAGAGTCCCTGCACGTTCCCGGTGGGGCCAAAGTCGGGAACGGTGCGTATACGGTGCCAGCGAGGTCCGACAACGGTATCAACCAGCCGCTCATAGACCACCGTTTCACCCATCAGCGCCTGTTTTACGAACGGCGTCGCAAACTCTGCCGCTGCGTGTCCAAGCACCTCTCCTGTCGTCCGGCCCATGACTTCATGGCGCGCTTTGCCGCGCAGCGCCAGAAAAGCATTATTGACAAACTTATAGCGCCGCTCGGTATCGATGTAGGCAATCGACTCCGGAATGTTGTCGGTAAAAAGTCTTAGCTGCCGTTCCTGTTGCTGCAGGCTTTCACGCATCACGACATCATCATGAATATCGGTCAGGACGGTATAAATGCCGGCAACCGTGCCATCTTCGCGTATATCCGGGACTAGATGTCC
>JANOQY010000585.1:0-4268 GCA_031414995.1 Betaproteobacteria bacterium | reverse complement strand
GCTCGTCCGCGTAGGACGTGCACACCAGCACCACTTGGGCAAGCGTCCATCGACTAACAGTCTAAGGCTCAAAGGATGTAAGACCTAAGCGAACGCTGAAACGCCATGCAACAAAGACATCATAGCGCTTTGTTTCGGGCGTGCGCTAGAAAAGCTTTTCCTGATCCGAAATCGCTTTTTCAATGATGTCTTCAAATGCGTTTATGCGGCGGCGCGTGCCATCGATATCAGCATCTGCCGGGGCCGATTTGGCGGCACGCCCGTTGGGTTTTTGCATATGTTCGTGGGCGATATTGAGTGCGGCCATGATGGCGATGCGTTCATTGCCAACGACTTTGCCGGTATCGCGAACTTCGCGCATTTTTTTGTTGAGAAAATCGACCGACTCCAGCAACTGGCGTTCTTCTCCGTCTGGCGCTGCGACACGAAATTCCCGACCCATCACGGTGATGGTCACGCCTTTCGGGTCTTTGATTTCCTTCGCGTCCTTAGGCGCACTCATCGACGTTCACTTTCAGTGTCCGGGAGCTGCGCGATCAAGGCTTCGATCCGCGTTTTGGCCTGATCGAGTTTCTCGGCGAGCCGTTTGACTTCGTCGGATTTGGTCGCCACGCTTTGACGTAACTCATTGTTCTCCGACCGCAGCCGGTGAAACAGCGTGACGAAATGATTGAGCTTGTCTTCAAAGCGCTGGAGGTCTTGTTCCATGCGTTGGAATTTAACGAAAAACCCCTGTTACGTCAATGGTTAAGGCGATTATTTGAAGGTTTTTTCAAATTTGTGAACTTGTGTAAATTTTGGTCTGCATCGTGAATATTGGCGTGGCGTTTGTAGGACGCTCACAACGTATTTTATCTTTACGTGTTACCCGTTCAATCCTATAGTGCTTGGTAACCGCAAGAAACGATATAAACACGCGAGGACCCATGTCGTCACCGCACGCTCCCTCGGACATGCACGCCAACACCGTCAGTCCCTCACAATTGCTGAGGTTACTTGCTGATAGTTTGCCTTCACTGGTCGCATACTTTGTTCGCGAGAATTTCCGCTGCCAGTTTGCCAACAAGGCATACGCACACAATTTTGGGCTGGACGAACACTCCATCATCGGTAAGACCGTGCTGGAAATCATCGGCGCTGATGCGTTTGTGGTCATCAAACCTTATGTGGATCGGGCGATGCAAGGCGAAACCGTTCGCTATGAGCGGCAGAATCGCCTCTCTGATGGCAGTGAGCGCACGCTTGAAGTGACCTTGATTCCGCATGTTGATGCTACCGGCATCCCGTTGGGCGCATACGTGCTGATCAACGACGTTACAAGGCAGCACGAAGCTGAAAAAGCGATCCGCGATAGCGAAGAGCGGCTGCAAAAATTTGCTGCATCGACTAACGAGGGCATCGTGTTTATCGAGGCCGGCATCATCGTCGACTGCAACGAAGCTGCCGCGCGGATGATGCGGCTTTCCCACGCACAGCTGATCGGTCGGCGCAATCAGGATTTCATTGCGCCTGAGGATCTTGAAACAGTCGTGAGCAACATCCGCGCGGGTTTTGAGCGGCCTTACGAGATCACGCTGATTCGTGATGATGGCAGCAGATTCGCCGTGGAGCTGGTGGGCAAAGATCTCGTTTACGCCGGTGTCACGCATCGCATGACCGTTCTTCGTGACATCAGCGACCGAAAGCAGGCCGAGGCGCGCATTCAGTTTCTGGCGCATCACGATATTTTGACGCACCTTCCCAACCGCGCGCTGCTACTTGACCGCATCCAGATCATGCTCGCCACTGCGCGCCGCAATCGCACCGAAGTCGGGATCATGTTCATTGATCTCGATAATTTCAAAACCATCAACGATTCGCTGGGACATTACGCGGGCGATGAATTGTTGAAACGTGTGGCATCGCGGTTGCAGTCATGTTTGCGTAGTGTCGATGTAGTCGGTCGTCTCGGTGGCGACGAGTTTCTGGTTGTCTTAGCCGATCTCACCAACGCCGAGGACATCGCGCCGGTCGCTGAAAAAATCTCTGAGGCGATCAGCGAACCCTTTTCGCTTGAGGACCAAATCCTATCGGTTTCGGCATCCATCGGGGTCAGCGTATTTCCAAGGGACGGCGAAACACCAGATTCACTCATCCGTAATGCCGATGCCGCGATGTATCTGGCCAAGGAACGCGGCCGCAATAACTGGCAATTTTTTCAACCGAGCCTTAACCGGCAGGCGTTCCAAGCGCTGGCGCTTGAGTCCGGCATTCGCAAGGCCATCAAAGATCTCGAATTCACGCTGCACTATCAACCGGAGGTCCGCACTAACACCGGACAGCCGACCGCAGTGGAGGCGTTGATTCGCTGGAAGCATCCTGAACTCGGATTGCTGGGGCCGGACCAATTTATTTCCGTGGCTGAACATCGCGGCTTGATCATGCCGATTGGCCGCTGGGTCATTAATGAAGCAATCCGGCAGGCACGCGAATGGGCGGATCTGGGAATGGCGATTCCAATTGCGATCAATCTTTCGGCTGTCCAGTTCAAGCAAAAAGATCTGGTTGAAGATATCGCCGCACGCCTGAAAGAGCACGGCGTCTCTGGAGAAATGATCGAGCTTGAACTTACCGAGAGTTTGTTTCTTGAGGACGTCAACGCGATGACCAAGACCCTTGGTCGCCTGAAGGATCTCGGCGTCAGCCTCGCGGTGGATGACTTTGGCACCGGTTATTCGTCACTTTCCTATTTGAAACGCTACCCGATCGACAAGGTAAAAATTGATCGGTCATTCGTTCGCGATATTCCGCGAGACGATGATGATGTTGCGATCACAGTCGCCATTATCAATCTGGCGGCGAGCCTTAACCTTAAGGTCGTCGCGGAAGGTGTTGAGACACAAGAGCAGGCGTATTTTCTTGAAGAACACCAGTGTGATTTCTTGCAGGGCTACCACATCGCGCGACCGCTTCCTGCCGCCGATGTGCTCGAATGGTTGAAACGCCGACGTACCTAATACCTAAGGCACCTGATCCACGTCTTTCAGCAGTCGCGTACAATCCGTTTGCTTGAGGTGCTTCAGCGTTCGCGCAAATTTCGCTGAAGTTAAACGGGAAGCCTGTAGAAAAATGATCAGGCACTGCCCCCGCAACGGTGATTGGTTCACTTGTCGTCGATATGCCACTGGATGCATTGCGCTACGCGCACGCCTCTGGGAAGGTGACGACAGGCGCGGTTGATTTCTTAACTGCACACCATCAGTCCGGATACCGGCCTTGGCACCAGCGTGACGCACTCGTGTGCGGCGGGCTGGTCGGTGTGCAAAGGGTGTAGCGCAGGATAACTGTTACGCACCTTGCATGAAGAATCACGCAGCTTGCGGGGACGCTCGCTGCATCCTATCCAGAAATCCCATGAGAGCCAACAAACTTAAACTTATTATCCTGTCTTCCCTTGCCGTTTCGCCTATCGCGTATGTACAAACACACGCACAAACCCCAACACGGGTGGAACAACTTGTTATTACCTCGGCGCGCACGCCGCAGCCGTTAGGCGACACCCTCGCCACCATCAGCGTCATTACCCGTGACGAGATCGACGCAGCAGGCACTGCGACACTCGCTGAACTATTGCAGCGCAAAGCCGGCGTCGAAATTCGCGCCACCGGCGGTGCGGGCCAACCGGCCGGCGTATTCATTCGCGGTGCCAACGCGCAGCACACCTTGGTGCTGGTCGATGGCTTGCGTCTGGGGTCTGCGACTTCCGGTGCGCCCGCGTTTGAAAACATTGCCCTCAATCTGATCGAACGCATCGAAATCGTCAAAGGGCCGCTGTCGAGCCTCTACGGTTCCGACGCGATTGGTGGCGTAATTCAGATTTTTACGCGCAATCTCGACCGCCCGCGTTTGCAAGCCAATATCGGCGTCGGTAGCGACTCTGCAACTGCCGTTAACGTCGGCTTTACGGCCATCGAAAACAAAACCGCGGTCACGCTCAACGCCGGTTACTCGCAAGTCCGCGCACGATCCGCCACCAATGCCGGGGCCGGTAGCTTTACATTCAACCCGGATCGCGATCCGTACAAAAACGGCAACGTTAGCGTCAATATTTCCCATACGCTGTGGCAGGGGGAAACGATTTCGTTGAAGGCGTGGCAATCGCGCGGAACCGTGAATTTTGACAACGGTCCGGGGGATGACGCCCGTAACCGGCAGACGCTGACGGGTGTGGGTGTTTCCTCGGTGAACCAAATCATGACCAACTGGACATCGCGGTTGAATATCGGCCG
>JANOQY010000584.1:0-2047 GCA_031414995.1 Betaproteobacteria bacterium | reverse complement strand
CGGCTCGATACGCGGCGCCCGAACGCCCTTGGCTTCAGTAAGCAAGTGGCGGACATCTGGCAAGCACTTGGCGTGTCGCTCGGTCGCTATGCGCTCGGCGCAGGTGAGTGGGTGAAAACCACCGATCATGAAACCGGCTTGTTGCCGCTAACCATTGCAGTCGCCCTGCACTGTCACGTCAACGAGATTCGTTGGCGCGCACGCGGCGAACAGCCTTGCGATGTGCCCATGAATGCGTTGCACCGTCTATACAAAATCGCCGAGACACGCAACGTGGCCGAGCAGCAAGTCCACCCGTATGAAGCAGACGTCGATTTCTCCGTGACACCGAAGGGCCAATATGTACTCATGTTGCTGATGGCCGATCTTGTCGAACGCGATCTGCCGCCGGTTCAGCGCCTGGTTGCCCAGCATTGGTTGAGTAGCTGGGCGCAGGACGTGGTGCTGGACAATCACCTGGTCCCGGGCGTGCACAGCATGCTGGTCAATCTCGATTCCAACGAAGGTATTTTGCGTGTGGCTGAGAATGTATTGCCGGCGTATCGCTATCTTGATATTCGCGCAGTCGCCCGTCACATCGAAGAAACCGACGCTTACCTTTCGAACAGCAACGGAGTCGGGGAAGCGACCAGAGATATCGCCGAGGCAACCGAGACCGATTACGCCGAGACCCTCGCGTGGCTTGAGAGGCTCTACCATGACCGGTCCGCTGCGTTTCAGGCGACCCGCGAGCGAAAAGAAGCGCCGCCGGATCGCGATGCGCGCGTAATCGTTGGGTGGAACCAGATTCAAGAATTTATCGATGCCGCCACCTGGAAACTTAAAGGCGCGCGCGGCATATTTCCCGAAAAGCATCCTGCGCTGACCAAGAAACTGGGCGCGTTAGGCGAGGTGCTGGCACAGTCGGCGAATGATGCAACGATGTTCGATCCAGGCGAAGAAGCAGCACGTGTGCGCCGTGATGAGAACGATTTCGCGCTGTGGCGTATACGCGATATCAGCGTTGGTGGATTGGGGCTTTCTTCGGATCACGCACCAGACGGCGATCTTGCGGTGGGCACCTTGGTGTTGATCGCAATGGACCGTGAAGCGCGATGGGGACTGGGACGTATCGTGCGTAAATTTAGCGGCCTCGATGGCGGGCATGTCCGGTTTGGTATTCAAATACTGGGGATAGATGCCTCGCCGGTGCGCCTGATCCCGCGTCCGACAGACGATCAGGCCAAAAATCCGTTGATCAGTGCAGTCACGGGCTTGTTCCTCGGACGCTACGAAAATCCTGCCATACAGGATTTATTGCTGGTCTCTGCCAGCTCCGTCGCATCGACCCGCCGTTACGAACTAAAAACCGGCACCAAGCGGTCCCAGATACACACCACATTGCCCGTGCAGAGCGCCGGTGCATGGGTATTGATCCAGTTTGAGGAAGACGCTTAAATCACGCAGTATTAACGATTTAATTAAAGTCAAGCACTGGCGCGGGTTTCACGGCACTTTGTGCCCAGAAGGCTCGCCAATTATAGAGTTTTACTATTTTCACCAGAATGGCATCCAGAGGCAGCTTGGCCCCAAACGCACGAGAATACTCAACGGCAACAGCCTATTTCTTGACGCCCTCATCCTTCATGGCTTCAAGCTTGCTCATGTCAATGCTGCTGACAGCTGTTTTGAGCGTATTCAAATCCACGCTACTGCTTTTGGCTTCGACCATGAAGCGGTCTGCGACCACAATGCTGTATGCGCCGCCTCCACTTTTGCGGGATTTTTCGTGCACCAAGCGGCCGTTGACCCTCTGCGTTTTTTCAGTCCCGTACTGGTCTTCCTTCTCTCCCTGCACACTCGCCCAACTAGCGAGGCCCATGATGCCGCTGGCCCCGCCCATGTCGGTGATGTCGAGTTCGATACTCTTACCTGCGCCGTCCCCATATTTCGCTTCGGCTTTTGAGACCATGAAGCCACCCATCCCACTTTTTTCACTGCGGCTGGACTGCTTTGCGAACCCCGCAAATGTTTCTGGAATCAGCGGTTTCAATTTTTCAATGTCGAC
>JANOQY010000583.1:0-3178 GCA_031414995.1 Betaproteobacteria bacterium | reverse complement strand
GGGCTCGATATCGCCAATGCCTCGCTGCTCGATGAAGGCACTGCGGCGGCGGAAGCGATGTCGCTGGCACGCCGATTCGCCAAAGCCAAGAGTGCCAAATTTCTGGTGTCCGACCTCTGCCATCCGCAAACGATTGAAGTCGTTCGTACGCGCGCGGAAGGCCAGGGCATTGAAGTCATCGTTGGTGATGCCTCCGAGGCGACTGAGCACGATATTTTTGGCTTGCTGCTGCAATACCCGGCATCCACGGGTGCTGTGATCGACTATCGCCGACTCATTCTCTCGGTGCAGATCAAAGGTGCCGTGGTCGCGATGGCCACTGACCTGCTCAGCCTCACCTTGCTCACGCCGCCCGGTGAATTGGGTGCAGACATCGCCATCGGCAATTCGCAGCACTTCGGCGTGCCGATGGGTTTTGGCGGCCCGCATGCGGCGTTCATGGCCTGCAAGGATGCGTACAAACGCCAGCTTCCGGGGCGCCTCGTTGGAGTATCCATCGATACGATGGGCAATCCAGCCTATCGCCTCACGCTACAAACCCGCGAACAGCATATCCGCCGCGAAAAGGCGACCAGCAATATCTGTACGGCGCAAGCGCTGCTGGCGGTGATGGCGTCAATGTACGCCGCGTACCACGGCCCAGTCGGCTTGAAGCGGATCGCGCTATACGTACACCGACTCGCAGCCGCGTTCGCCAAAGGTGCGGCATTGCTGGGACACAACATCGCCGACGCGGCATTTTTCGATACGGTGAAGGTCCTCACCGGCACCGAAACTGACACGATCATTCAGCGTGCACTGGCCAAGAAAATCAATCTGCGTCGCGTCGACGCCACATCATTGAGCGTATCGCTCGACGAAACCACGACGGCAGAAGACATCGAATTACTCTGGCAAGTATTCGCCGGGGATGCCAAAACACCACCTGCCTTCGCGGCCATCGAAGCGTCGGTGGACATGATGCTCCCCGCCGATTTGCAACGCACCTCTGCCTACCTTACGCACCCGGTGTTCAATCGCCATCACTCCGAAACCGCGATGCTGCGCTACCTGCGTATGCTTGCCGATCGCGATCTGGCGCTGGACCGCACCATGATCCCGCTGGGCTCCTGCACCATGAAGTTGAACGCCACGACCGAAATGATCCCGGTGACCTGGCCGGAATTCGCCGACATCCATCCTTTCGCGCCGGACGACCAGACGGTCGGCTATCGCGAGATGATCACGGATCTCGAAAAAATGTTGTGTGAAATCACTGGCTACGATGCCGTCTCGCTGCAACCAAACTCCGGCGCGCAAGGCGAATATGCCGGGCTGCTGGCGATTCAGGCTTACCACCGTGCACGCAATGAAGCGCACCGCAATATCGTACTCATCCCCAGCTCCGCACACGGCACCAATCCGGCTTCTGCGCACCTTGCTGGCATGGATGTGGTCGTGGTCGCGTGCGATAGCGATGGCAACGTCGATATCGCCGATTTGAAGCGCCAGGCCGAAGCGCACAAGAATGATCTCGCCGCGTTGATGGTGACTTATCCCTCCACGCACGGCGTGTTCGAAGACGCCATCGTCGACATCTGCAAGATCGTGCACGAGCACGGTGGTCAGGTGTATCTGGATGGCGCGAACATGAACGCGCTGGTCGGCACCGCGCGGCCGGGCAAATTCGGCGCGGATGTGTCGCATCTCAATTTGCACAAGACCTTCTGCATTCCGCATGGCGGCGGTGGCCCCGGCGTTGGTCCGGTCGCAGTGCGCGCGCATCTGGCACCCTACCTGCCCGCACGCGCCACCATCGACCACGATCATCCGGTCGGCCCGGTGTCCGCAGCACCGTACGGCAGCGCCAGCATCCTCGCCATCTCGTGGGCGTACATCACGCTCATGGGCGCGGAAGGCCTCAAGCAGGCGACACAGGTGGCGATACTCAACGCTAACTACATAGCTACCAAACTGGCGCCGCATTACCCGGTGCTGTACGCCGGCAAAAGTGGCCTGGTCGCGCATGAGTGCATCCTCGACCCGCGCGTGCTCAAGGAAAAAACCGGTGTGAGCGCCGAAGACATCGCCAAGCGCCTGGTCGATTTTGGTTTCCATGCGCCCACGCTTTCGTTCCCCGTTTCCGGAACGTTGATGGTTGAGCCGACCGAGAGCGAGTCGAAGGAAGAGCTGGACCGCTTCATCGAAGCCATGATCACCATCCGCGAAGAAATCCGCGCGGTAGAAGACGGCAAATCAGACCGCGACGACAACCCGCTGCGCAACGCGCCGCACACCGCCGCGATGGTGATGAGCGACGAATGGGCGCACGATTACACGCGCCAGCGCGCCGCGTTCCCGGTCAAGGGATTGAAGCAGACCAAATACTGGCCGCCAGTCAGCCGCATCGACAATGTGTACGGCGACAAAAATGTGTTTTGCAGTTGCCCGCCGTTGCTGAGTTACCAGCCGGAGAGTGTGCAAGCGGCAGAGTGAATCATATTAGCAGCGCAGGTCTCTGTTAAACGGGCCGTTCGCCCTGAGCTTGTCGAAGGGTCTGTGTGGTTCGACAAGCTCACCACGAACGGAGATGATTTCGAGTGTTCCATTTCCGACTTCGGTAGACGCAATTCTGACAAGGAAATCGACATGGCAACAGCATCATGGCAAGGCAAGGTCATCGCAGAAGTGGCAGCGAGCGATGTCGTGGTGGTTGAAGGCAATATCTATTTCCCGATTGCGTCCGCGCACGCCGAAAATTTGCAAACGAGTTCACACCAGACTGTATGCCCATGGAAAGGCACGGCGCACTACTACGATGTCGTCGTTGATGGCAGTGTGAACAAGAACGCGGCTTGGTATTACCCGGAGCCGAAGGATGCGGCCAAGCAGATTAAGGGGCGGGTGGCGTTTTGGAAGGGTGTGGTGGTTGTGACTTAGAAGGCGGAATGCGCATTATCAAAGAAATAAACGCTGACGCCAGAACTGGCGCGGCTTCTGAAGCCATTTATGCCCATGAAGCGCGCTAGTGCTGGTGATTGGCAAATATGCGTATCACGTATGACGACGTCATCAATCACACAACACGGGCCAATGCATGCGCACCAAAATTGACTTGCCTGAATCGCAACTTGCTGCACTACGAGAACTTGAGCGCGCAACCATGTTTCGCGCGCCAAACTGATTCGCCAAGCGATCA
>JANOQY010000582.1:0-2859 GCA_031414995.1 Betaproteobacteria bacterium | reverse complement strand
CCCTCAGATTTGGCGATCACGGCGCGCTTTTCACGCTCGGCGGTAATCTGTGCCTGCATGGCACGCAGAATCGATTCCGGTGGCGTGAGGCTCTTCAATTCGTAGCGCAAGACCTTGATGCCCCAGGTGCGTCCCGCTTCGTCGAGCACCGACACGATCTGACGGTTAATATCGTCGCGACTCTCGAACGTCTTGTCCAATTCCATCTTGCCGATCTCGGAGCGCAATGCCGTCTGCGCCAATTGCGAAATCGCGAGTTCGTAGTCGGAGGAGCCGTAACTGGCAAGCTTCGCGTCCATCACCTGAAAATAGATGATGCCGTCTACCGCCAGCTGGGTATTGTCCTTGGTGATACAAACCTGCTCGGCAATATCGAGTGGCACCTCTTTAAGCGAATGGCGATAAGCCACACGATCAATGAAGGGCGTGATCCAGTTAAAGCCCGGCTGCAGCACGGTATGGAATTTGCCGAGTCGCTCGACCACCCAGGCACTTTGCTGCGGCACGATCTTCATGCCCTCGATGATGAGTGCGACGAAGAAGGCACCGACAAATACGCCGACGGCGACAGTGGGATTCATTGTCATAAAGCCGGCAGCACCAGCGATGATGGCAGCGACGATTAATTTAACTAGCATGGGAATCTCCTTACGAGGTTGTTCTATTACTGTTGCGATTACAGCGGGAAGGGTTGTTGCCATTGAAGTTTTGTCAGCTACGGCATTGGCAGATTGATTCTTGAGTTTGAGCATGGCGGGTGCCGCGTGTTTGGTGCCAAGATGCGGCTTCAAATTCTCGGTCACTTTCGCGGCTAAATTCGCCGCCAGTTTTGCTGCTGTCGAGCGGGTATCTGGCGTCGTTGTCTCGCCCGTCGTAGCGGTCGTTGGGTTTTTAGCTTTGGCGGCTTCGTCCTTGATCGCTTGCACGATCTCCTCGGCCCACTTTGATTTATTACTGCTTAGGCCGACGGTCGCACCGAATGCCGCCAACGCGACCCATTTAGAATGGGTCACCGACCAGGCGATAAGCCCGGCGATCAACCCATTCATGAGTCTTGAAAGCATCAGGCAGCGGTCCGCTGGCTACCCACCACCCAGCACTGCCCATCCTGCGCAAGGATGTGGAGTGTGCCGCCAACCCCTACGGCAGTAGCGGCGACGTCACCGGGCTTGATGCGGGCATCCCATTCCACCCCGCGATATTTGACCCGCAAAACTCCTTCGGCCGGGTTAACCCAATTGGCCACGGTCACCGACTGGCCGACATCGATCGCATTAGCCTGATCCCCGTCGGTGCGATGCGCCGCGTGCCAGTGCTGCACCCACCACGTGCCGATGCCAGCTACAACGCCCGCCACCGAGACCTGCGCGATAAACGGTGCACCGAGCCACGCAGCCAGTGCCCCTGCCAACGCGCCCACACCAATAACGAGTAAATAGAAGGTCCCCGTCATCAATTCGATGATAACGAGTGAAAAGCCTAGAATGGTCCAAATGAGATAGTCGTGCATGATTTCCTCCAAACGGTCATCCGGAACGACGCTAACTTGAGTCGTACCGCATTAATTGGATGTCAGTATTGATGCCGCCCGTATGCGCGTCAAGCCGGAAGTCACGGTTGCCCTCGTGGTGCGACGAATGGCGACCGGGCTTGACCAATGGCGAGCACGCGGCTCAGCCAGCGACGTTGCTATCTCGATGTGGCTTTTTACTGAGGGCGTTTTGCAGAAATTACCTTGGTATTCACGCCGGCAAAATTCAAGCCGCCAAACAATCGTCCATGCTCAATCTTTATACAGCGGTCCATCACCACGTCCAATCCGGCTTCTGTTGCGCGGGCTGCGGCGGCATGGTTAACGACGCCCAACTGCATCCATAAACATTTCGCACCAATGCGAATGGCATCTTCGGCTAACGCAGGAATTTCCTCGGCTTTGCGAAAGCAATCAACCATGTCAATTTTCTCCGGCACATCCTGAAGCGACGCATAGCATTTTTCACCGAGCACCTCGTGATACGCCGGGTTCACGGGGATGATGCGATAGCCGTGTTCCTTGAGATACTTGGCCACAAAGTAACTGGGTCGCCACCAATTCGAGGACAGCCCAACGATTGCGATCACGTGGTTTTGCTTGAGAATACGGCGAAGTGAATTGATGTCGTCCATGCGGTTTTCTGGTTGTCGGTGTCGCTGGCCTGCGCGTGAAAATTACCAGGGAACGATGAGAATGCCAGAAATCGTCTCACGACACCATCGGCTTGCCGACTACGCGGCATGTCAACGGGCACATTCCGGACGATAATACGGTGGCAACCCCACCAAGATAAACGTCTAATCGCAACGCTCATGCTAAAAACAGAAAAACCGAGTACACAACACGCAAATCTCGATCAATATTCGGCAAGCGATCTAGTCAACGCGTTTGTTGATGATCAGATCAATGCGGTAAACGCCGTCCTTGCGGCAAGCGCGCAACTCGCGGCAGCAGTTGATGCGGCGGTGCCACGCCTTGAGGCCGGTGGACGCCTGATTTACGTGGGTGCCGGCACCTCCGGCCGACTGGGCTTGCTTGATAGTGTGGAGCTGTATCCGACTTTTTCATGGCCCAGCGAGCGCGCCATCGCTTTGCTCGCCGGCGGACGCGAAGCGATATTTCAGGCCGTTGAAGGCGCGGAAGACAATCGTGAACAAGGAGCAGCGGACCTGATCGCAAGCGCAGCCGGGCCGAATGACGTCGTCATCGTCCTCGCGGCCAGCGGCAGCACACCTTATGCGCTCGGGGCACTGGCGGCTGCACGCAGGCTCGGTGCACTTACCATCGGCATTGCCAATAATCCAGACGCGCCGGTAGCGACTGAA
>JANOQY010000581.1:0-2428 GCA_031414995.1 Betaproteobacteria bacterium | reverse complement strand
CCAAATAACGCAGCACCCAGACCTGCTGCGCGCCAGCCAAACGCCGTCGCCAGCGCCAGCATCACGATGGTGCTTACCGCCCATCCAATGTTGCCCGCAAGGCCGTGCATCGAAAACGCGTGGCCCAACCGTTGCGCGCTCACGCGGCGATTGATCAGCGCAAAATCGGCGGGATGAAATACGCTGTTGCCGATGCCAGCGACTGCTGCCGCCCCCATCAGCCCGAGGAAGTTCGGCGCGACCGACACGAGTATTCCCGACAGCGTCAACAAGCCCACACCGGCGCACAGCACGCGATGCGCACCGAAGCGGTCCACCCAGATACCCGCAACCGCCTGACCGATGCTGGACACAACAAAAAACATGGTCATCAACAAGCCGACTTGCGCATAACCGAGGCCGAATTCCGTCATGAACCACGGAAACAGCGGCGGCAACATCAGATGGAAAAAATGCGACGTGGCGTGCGCAAAACCGACCAGCGAAATAATGGTGACGTCGGATTTGAGTGAATCAGCAGCAGGGGCAATGGTCGACATAACAATATTTTAACCCGTCGATGACCAGCACTCCTACACCGTTTGAACCAGATGGCCGATAGAATTATCGGCGTTTATCCGCGTACCCTGTTGCCATCGCAATGACAGTCTGGCGTCGTGTGAGGTAGTTCCTGTCAATTGCAGTTGTTGTGTGGTAAAAATCGCGGCGCTGGCACAGTTGAAAACCCCGTAATCAAATACTCAATGCCCTTTATTTCTATTCACAGATTTGTCGCGTTCGTACTCGTCACCCTCTCTCTCATGGTCGGGTCGGCGTTCGCGCAGCACACGAAGACGCGCGTCATCGACCAGCCATTAGTCGAGGGCGGAATCCCGAACCTCGTTCGTGATGGCGCGGCAGCCTCGGTTGCAGCGATTGATGCCGCCATTTCGCGCGCCGATCCAGCCAACGCAGTTATTCGCAGCCGTCCTGTGACCTTGGATTTTTCGGTTTTGCAACTTCTGCGCGCCAACATCACGACCGATCAACCACAAACAATTCGCATCGCGTTTTTTGATGACGCCGTCCTGCAAGTGCAGATCAACCGCACCGAACGTTTCAGCGGCAATGGCACGGCCTACATCGGCTCCGTACCCGGCATCGCGTTCAGTCAGGTGGTGATCGTTGAAGAAAATGGCGTGGTGTCAGGCAATGTCAACGCGCTAAGTTATCGGTATCAGATCCGCAATGTCGGCGAGGCAGGCCACGTGATGCGGCAAATTGATGCCAATATGTCGCCGCCGGATCACAGCGTATCGCCCGTTTCTGCCGCAAGTGGCACGGACGCCAAAGGCGAACGCAAATCGGCCATATCGGCGAGAACTTCGAAAATCCTCACGCCGCCCGAAGCGGCAATCAATACCGCCGCCGATGACGGCTCGCTCGTTGACGTAATGGTGGTCTTTACGCCTGCTGCTCGAATTTCACAGGGCAGCACCGCCGCGATGAAATCGCTCATCAATCTTGGTATTGCTGAAACCAATATCGCATATGCCAATAGCGCCGTGGTGCAACGTGTGCGGCTTGTGTATGCGGGCGAGGTGAACTATACGGAAGTGGATTTACTGACCGACCGCGATAATTTAACGGGGACGAACGACGGCGCGATGGACGAGGTGCACGCGTTGCGCAATTTGTACGGCGCCGACATCGTTAGTCTGTGGGGCAACTATTCGCTCGCGTCTGGCTGCGGACAATCGAATTTAATGACGACTGAAGCGGCCAGTTTTGAGAGTCAGGCTTTTCATGTCGTGAACCGCACCTGCGACATCAATAATTACAGTTTCGCCCACGAGCTGGGTCACAACATGGGTTTGCAGCACGACATATTTGACGGCAACGGCGGCACCACCGTCACCCCCGAAGGCAGCACCACGCCGACTGCTATTAACTACGCGCACGGTTATGTTGATCTGCCAAACCGGTTCCGCTCGGTGATGGCGATCAGCGCGCAGTGCAGCGCACAAATGCCAGCCATCGATTGTTTGCGTATCCCCTACTTCTCTAATCCGGCTGTCAACTTCGATAACCGCGCGTTCTTCCCCGCTGCTGCCGCGTCCGCACCAACCGGTAACGCCAACGCACAGGAAGCAAAAACACTCAACGATACCCGTGAGACCACAGCAAATTTCCGCATGTCGGTCAATCTCACCGGACCCGGTACGGTCATTTTTTCGCCTGCGACATATAGCGTGAACGAAGCGGCTGGCTCGGTCACGTTATCTGCCACGCGTCATGCGGGCACCAATGGCGCGATATCGGTAAATGTTTCAACCGTGAATGGATCGGCAACGGCAGGAACCGATTTCACCACGACCAACAGCGTGATCGCATGGGCCAATGGCGAGGCCGGGACCAAAACCATCACCATTCCCGTTTTGCAGGATGG
>JANOQY010000580.1:0-3103 GCA_031414995.1 Betaproteobacteria bacterium | reverse complement strand
GGGGGCCACGCTCGCGATACCGTATGCGTTCAAGCAGATGATCGACTTGGGCTTCGGTGCCGGTGGGGCCGCTGGGGCCGGAAGCACGGAACATATTGATTTCTACTTTCTGGCCTTGTTTGGCGTGGCCACAGTACTTGCGGTCTCGACTGCCGCGCGCTTCTATGCAGTCTCATGGCTGGGCGAGCGCGTGACCGCAGACATTCGCATTGCGATTTATCGCCATGTCATTACGCAAAGCCCGCAATTTTTCGAGATCACTCGTAGTGGCGAAGTGTTGTCGCGCTTGACAACTGACACCACGCTCATCCAATCGCTGGTCGGCACCAGCATCTCGATGGCGCTGCGCAATGTGCTGCTGTTCGTCGGCGGTCTTGGCATGATGTTTTTCACCAGCGTGAAGCTCGCGGCGATCATCATCGTGTTGTTGTTCGTGACGATACTACCAATCATTCTCTACGGTCGTCGCGTGCGGTCGCTCTCGCGCGATTCGCAGGACCGCATCGCCGATGCGTCCGCCGTCGCGGGCGAAATTCTCAATGCCATGACAACAGTGCAGGCCTACACACACGAAAAAATCGAAGCTGATCGTTTTGGCTCGTCGGTCGAACGTGCGTTCACCACCGCCATCCGCCGTATTCGCGCACGTTCATTGCTCACCGTGCTGGCCATTGTGCTGGTGTTCGGCGCAATCGTTTTCGTGCTGTGGTTGGGCGCACATGCTGTGATTCAGGGCACCATGACGGGCGGTGAGCTAGGCCAGTTCATCTTGTACTCTGCCATCGTCGCCGGTGCGGTGGGTGCGTTGGCCGAAACGCTGGGGGAAGCGCAGCGCGCAGCGGGTGCCACCGAACGCCTGCTTGAATTGCTGGCCGAGCGCTCGCCGATTCAGTCGCCAGACAAGCCGCTGGCATTGCCGCAACGGTCACAGGCGGGTGCTTCACTGACGATGCAGGACGTGACATTCAACTATCCCTCACGTCCGTTGTCGGCATCGTTATCGAACTTCACGCTCTCCATTGCGCCCGGCGAAACAGTCGCCGTGGTCGGGCCATCTGGCGCTGGCAAAACCACACTGTTCCAGTTGTTGCTGCGCTTCTATGATCCGCAGCAGGGCCGCATTCTGCTCGATGGTGTAGAGATTCGCGATCTCGATTTACACGTGTTGCGCGATGCGATTGGCATCGTGCCGCAAGACACGGTAATTTTTGCTGCCGACGCGATGGAAAATATTCGTTATGGTCGGGTTGACGCCACCGATGAGGAAGTGATCAACGTGGCCAAGATGGCGGCGGCGCATGAATTTATCGAAAAGCTGCCGGATGGCTACAAATCTTTCCTCGGTGAACGCGGTGTACGGCTATCAGGCGGTCAGCGCCAGCGCATCGCGATTGCTCGTGCGTTGCTTAAAAACCCGCCGTTGTTGTTACTCGATGAGGCCACCAGCGCGCTAGATGCAGAATCAGAACGCTTGGTGCAGGGCGCGCTGGAGGCCGCGATGGCGGGACGTACCACGCTGGTCATCGCACATCGCCTTGCCACGGTACAGAAAGCGGATCGTATTATCGTGCTCGATGATGGACGCTTGGTCGAAACAGGTACGCACGCGTCACTGGTCGCGCAGGGCGGCATCTACGCCAATCTTGCGGCATTGCAATTTCACGTCGGAGGACGCTAGCTTTTTTGGGGGAAAATGCGGGGCAGGGCATCATCAACCCTGATAAAAACAGAAACGTGGAACGTGAAATTGTGGCCTCAATCGCAACCAAACCGCTACCGCCGCCCGCTTTAACACTAACGGCACACTTCCCGGCGCTCGATGGATTGCGCGGGCTGGCGATTCTCCTGATGCTATTCAACATGCTCAATCTTTTTGAGCCGCAGTCTGGTGTGGTTGCTTATGTGTTTGGCCACATCACCTTCGTCGGTTGGACCGGTGTCCAGTTGTTTTTTGTGTTGAGCGGCTTTTTGATCACCGGTATTTTGATCGATACCCAACGCACCAAGAATTACTATTCAGGATTTTACGCGCGTCGCGCACTGCGCATTTTCCCGCTGTATTTCGGTGTATTGACGGTGGCATTTATTTTGCTGCCCGCGATTGGGATCGTGCCGTCAAGAATCGCCATGGACCAATCCAGTCAGATTTGGCTATGGACCTTTCTTTCGAACTGGCCCACTGTTTTTGGCACAGGTAGCCACGCGTTCCCGCACTTCTGGTCATTGGCGGTGGAGGCGCAGTTTTATCTATTGTGGCCGCTGTTTATTCGTTCACGCAGTCCTGAGCAATGTGTGCGGGTCTGCTTAAGCGTCGCCGTGATCAGTTTTGTCACTCGCTCCATTCTCGCGTTTGCCGGGGCGGGGGTCGAATCTATTTACGAGAATTCGCTTTGCCGGATGGATGCGCTGGCACTCGGTGGCGCTGCCGCTGCTGCGTTGCGCGTGACATCATTGAAAGACCGGTTGGTCGCCATGCATGGCAGGTTTCTGCTCTGGGCGATCGCGTTGGCGCTGATCGGGTTTGTGGGGACACGCTTTAACTACAGCACACTGTTGGGTGAAACCATCGGTTATACGATTGTCTCGCTGATGTTTATGCTGTTTCTCATCGCCGCTGCGGGTGCGGATACAGCGGGGTCGTCCGGATGGGTTCGCGTACTGCGATTTGCTCCGCTACGGACACTGGGAAAATATAGTTACGCGATGTACGTTTTCCACAAGCCGCTGCATGATTACGTCGGCAGGCCGCTGGTTGCAGTGATGCATATCGATGTGTCCACGTCAGTCGCGCTGGCCGCATCGTACATCGTCATCGGTATTGTTGTGACGTTCGCGGTTGCCTTCGTATCGTGGCATGTCTACGAAAAACACTTCCTGAGTCTGAAACGTTTTTTTGTGCCGAGACAGTGAGGCCGACATTGACGATGAATATTCTTGTTCTCGGCGGGTCGCAATTTTTGGCTCGGCATATTGTGGAGGCTTTGCTAAGTACAGGCCACAAGGTGAGCGTTTTCACGCGTGGCATATCGAAAGACGAATTGCCCGTGGAGGTGGAGCGGCTGCGCGGTGATCGCGACAATGGCCCATCGGGTCTGGCCGCTCT
>JANOQY010000579.1:0-3260 GCA_031414995.1 Betaproteobacteria bacterium | reverse complement strand
TGCCGGAAAAATCGCCGTTGCCTTGCAAGCCGAGAAATTCATCTTGCTCACCAACACGGCCGGTGTGCTCGACAAAAAAGGCAAAGTGTTGACGGGACTGACTGCGTCCAAAGTGGCTGAGCTGATTGAAGACGGCACGATTTCCGGCGGCATGTTGCCGAAAGTGGATTGCGCGCTCGACGCGGTGAAAAACGGCGTAAAAACGGCGCACATTATCGACGGACGCGTGCCGCACGCACTGTTGCTTGAGGTTTTGACGAGCGAAGGCGTTGGTACATTGATTCGCGGTGCGAGCGCCAATCGCGGGCAGACCTAGCAAATCTTATTTACGATTGCGCTGTGAAAAACGCATGAGATACATCAATCTCTAGCATTGGCGAGCCTCGTGGCGGCAAAATGGCTGAAACTCTCCGCCCAATCTAGTGTTTGGCATATTGCGGGGCGGGGCGAAGTCAACGCGGTATTTACGTTCGCAGCGCGTAATCAAACATCACACCACAAAAAATCGTAAAGCCCAGCCAGTTGTTATGCAGAAACGCTTTGAAGCATTGGTCGCGTTCGCGTTTTTGGATCAGCGTGTAATGAAACAGCGCGATGCCACACGCAAAAGACAGGCCCGTAAAATACGGCCATCCCAAGCCGACCACTTTGCCGATGCCAGTCAGAATGGCCAGCATGACGAGGTAACAAAACATCACGATGGCGACATCGTATTTGCCGAACAATAGGGCGGTGGTCTTGATGCCGATCTTCACGTCATCGTCGCGATCCACCATCGCGTATTCGGTGTCGTACGCAATGGTCCAGAACATATTCGCCACCAACATCCACCATGCCAGCGCGGGTACAGCGCCTGTCTCCGCCGCAAACGCCATCGGGATACCAAACCCAAACGCGATACCCAAATATGCCTGCGGCATGGCGAAGAAGCGCTTGGTGAATGGGTAGCTCACGGCGAGAAATAGCGCAGCGAATGACAGGTAAAGCGTGAGCCGATTAAGGAAAATCGCCACGAGCAGAAACGCCGTCAAGGCCAATACACCGCCGACAGCCAGCGCGTCTTTCGTGGAAATTTTTTTGGCGGCGAGCGGACGATCAGCGGTGCGTTTAACGTGCGCATCAAAATCGCGGTCGGCGACATCGTTTATCGCGCAGCCTGCCGAGCGCATCAGGATGGTGCCCAGCACAAATACCACCAGAATCGTGGCGTTAGGACGACCGTCAGTGGCAATCCACAAGGCCCACAGGGTAGGCCACAGCAAAAGCAGAATACCGATGGGACGATTGAGGCGCGTTAACGCGATGTAGTGTTTGAACTGATCAACCATGCAGCTATTGTCTCGCAGCCGCAAAAAACGCGCGCAGCTTTACTTCGTCGAGCTTGTCATTGGTCCGCACACTGCCGCAAAGATCGAGCCCGAATGGTTGTACTTCAGCGATGGCATTGCGTACGTTTTCCGCCTTCAGCCCACCAGCAAGGAACAACGGTTTGCCACAGAGATCACGAATCGCGCGGCTAACGGCCCAATCATGTGTACGGCCGGTGCCGCCAAGTTGTTTGATGTCAAGTTTCTGATTGCCGGAATCGAGCAGGATCGCATCGACATGCTGTGCGACAGCGCAAGCTTCATCAATTGTTTCCAGCCCGGTGACGTGAATGACCTGCACCAGCGCAATGCCCGGTAAAGCACGCCGCAAGCGAATCAACTCATCCTCAGCGACTGAATCAACCAGTTGCAAGGTATTCGATCGACAACGCTGTTGCTGATCGATGATGGCCTCCGCATGCTGGCGGCAGGTAAGTAAAAAAGTGGCGATGGGCGGCGGTACGGATCGGATGATTTCGGCGATCAACTCTTCATCAATAACGCCGGGGCCACTAGGCATTGCTGACACCAGGCTCATCGTGGATGCACCGCAAGAAATGGCAAGCTGGGCCTCTGAGACAGCGCGGATGCAGCAAATTTTTATTCTTGGAGGATTCATTGGTTGGTGCTTGCTGACATGTGATGTCGCCGATTGGAATTGTTTAGATCGTAGGCATGGTTGTCAGGAAAACTTCCGTGACGAGCAATGGTCGTCCCAACTTCAGAAAAACGCTACGACGCGCCCAGGCAAAAGTTGTACGCAGCGGCGTCACCTGCTGCGCACGTCGATAAAGCGGATGCCGTACGTCGATCTTACGATACTCAATCGGCAAGCGTACGACCGTCGGATCATTGAACAACATTTCGGCAAGCGGTCGGGAACCCAGACGCGACAATCCACGCCAGGCACCGCGCAGATCGCGACGCGAGGCGATGCTATGCGCAAACACCAGCACGTGTTCACTGTCGCGCAGCAGCACTTCGCGCACGACGGCGTGCTCGCCACGGCGTAAGCCAAGCTCACGCCGCTCGTCAATATTAGGCAACTGCGCCAATTGCTTGAGTCGAACCAAATTGAAATTATTAGCGTGGGCCTTGATGCGTGCCGTCAGCGAGCCGCGAGAGATTAGCCACGCATGCAAGGGATGCGGGGGCGCGGGCGGTGCTGCCCGCCATGCGCCCAGCTTTAATAGTCGAAGCGTTCTCATGTTTTCAGATAATGCTGGCGTGAACCCAGCCAGCGTGCGAGATGTTTTTCTGCATTCTGTGGCGCGTGTTTCAACATCCACGTGGCCGCATCGCGCGCGGCGTCGAGCAGATCAACATCGCGCTCAATGTCGGCAAAGCGTAGCAGCGGCGCACCCGATTGACGCGCCCCCAAATGTTCGCCGGGACCACGAATCAATAAATCCTGCCTTGCAATTTCAAAGCCGTCAGTCGTTTCAAAAATCACTTTCAGTCGCGCCCGCGCCGTTTCGCTCAAGGGGTTTTGATACAGCAGTACGCAGGTACTTTGCTTGGCGCCGCGTCCAACTCGGCCGCGCAACTGGTGCAATTGCGCCAACCCCATGCGCTCGGCGTGCTCGATAACCATCAGCGTCGCGTTGGCAACATCCACACCGACTTCGATGACCGTGGTCGCAACGAGCAACTGTATGTCATTGGCAAGAAAGCGCGACATCACGTCTTGTTTCTCCGCCGCTTTCATGCGGCCATGCACGAGGCCCACGTTGAGCTTGGGTAACGCAAGCGTTAGTGCTTCCAGTGTTTCAACTGCCGTCTTCAACTGCAGGGTTTCGGATTCCTCGATCAACGGACATACCCAATACACCTGCGCGCCATCAGAGCAAGCGCTGCTGACGCGCTCAATAATTTCCTCACGCCTTGAATTGG
>JANOQY010000578.1:0-1893 GCA_031414995.1 Betaproteobacteria bacterium | reverse complement strand
CCATGACGGCGCGCGAACGGCTTGCCGAATATGCGACGTTGAAAGCACTGGGTTTCTCGCCCGGCTTTGTCGCAGCACTGGTGTTTGGTGAGGCGATGATGCTGGCGCTCATTGGTGCGGGCATCGGCATCCTCCTTACTTTTCCGGTGGCGCAGGGGTTTGCCGCTTCGCCCGCTGGCGCAGTGTTCGCGTCCTTCAACGTATCGCCGACGACGGTCGTCATGCAGGTCGTGTGCGCAGTCGTTGTCGGATTTGTGGCTGCGTTGGTGCCGGGTTGGCGCAGCGCCAATATCAAAATCGTCGATGGGTTGAGGCACGCAGGATGAAGGTCCCATTCTCATACGTCTTTCGCAATCTCTGGACGCGCAAACTCACCACTGCGCTAACCGCTGGCGGCATGGCGCTGGTGGCATTTGTATTCGCGGCCGTGCTGATGCTGGATGCCGGCCTTAAGCAGACGATGGTCGGCACCGGCAGCTTTGACAATGTGATGTTTATCAGGAAAGCGGCAGAAACTGAAATTCAGAGCGGCGTATCGCGGGAGCAAGCTTCACTCATCGAGAGCCTGCCGCAAATCGCGCGCGACGCCGATGGGCGCGCGATGGTATCGAAGGAGGCGGTGGTGCTGACCTCATTGACTAAACGTGGTCAGGACAAGCTTTCCAACATCGTCACACGTGGTTTGCCGCCGATGGGTGTGACCTTGCGACCACAAGTAAAAATAGTGCGCGGCCGCATGTTTCGTCCCGGTTCATCCGAGATCGTGGTCGGTCGTAGCGTGTTCGAGGAATTCGATGGTGTCGCTATCGGACAGTCTTTGCGATTTGCGCAGCGCGATTGGCTGGTGGTCGGCATGTTTGATGGTGGCAAGAGCGCGTTCGATTCCGAGGTGTGGGGCGATAGCGAGCAATTGATGCAGGCGTTCCGGCGCACCGGGTACTCGTCGGCAATTGCCAAGCTCGCTGATAGCAATTCTTTCGACGCGATGAAGGCGCTGGTCGATGGTGATATCCGGCTAACCG
Source organism: Betaproteobacteria bacterium (assembly GCA_031414995.1). Taxonomy (GTDB): domain Bacteria; phylum Pseudomonadota; class Gammaproteobacteria; order Burkholderiales; family Usitatibacteraceae; genus UKL13-2. The sequence continues at coordinate 871 of JANOQY010000578.1, read as the reverse complement.
TCGAAGGTAAACGCGAGCAATTATTTTACGAAGACCAGTCGCGTGCGTTGTCTACGTTTATTTCGATACTTGGCACGGTATTGTCGGTGATATTTTCGCTCGGCGCTATGATAGGTGCGGCGATCACCATGTATTCAGCGGTGGCGATGCGCACTGCAGAAATCGGCACGTTGCGCGCGCTGGGATTCCGGCGGCCTTCAATACTTGCGGCATTTTTACTTGAGTCGTTGCTGCTGGCATTGGTCGGCGGCATCGCCGGATTGTTGTTCGCCACATTCCTGCAGTTCATTTCAATCTCGACGCTGAATTTCCAGTCGTTCTCCCAACTCGCATTCGGATTTACACTCACGCCCGGCATCGTCGTGAAGACGCTGTTGTTTTCGCTGGTGATGGGTTTCGTCGGCGGATTTCTGCCGGCGATGGAGGCATCGCGGCTGAAGATTGTGGACGCGTTAAGGGCGGCGTGAACTTCGTTTTTGCCACTCTTTGCAAAGGGGGAAGTATCCTAAATCGATACCTCAAGATTATCGATAAGCCGGGGCGCACCCAGGCGCGCGGCAGCGAGCACCACCAGCGCATGATCGCTGGTAGACGGCGGTAGTAGATCGCTCTGGCGACGGATCGCGACGTAATCGGGCTGCCAGCCTCGCGCGGCAAGCATCGTTTGCGCATTCGATTCGAGCGCTGCAAAATCGCGCTCGCCCTCCTGCAATGCTAATTGGATCGCTCGCAACGCCACGTTTAATTGCGGCGCTTCCGCGCGCTCTGTCGGCGTCAGATAGCCATTGCGCGAAGACAACGCCAGACCATCATCCGCCCGCACCGTTTCGGCCAGGTGCATTTCAACAGGCAGATTCAATTGCCGCACCAT
>JANOQY010000577.1:0-3242 GCA_031414995.1 Betaproteobacteria bacterium | reverse complement strand
AGCCAGCATTGACCAAATACTCCACGCGGGATGGTATTTGCTGGAACTCATCAATGAGATTCTCGATCTTGCCGTGATTGAGTCTGGCAAATTGTCGCTATCGGCGGAGCCCGTGTCGCTGGCCGAAGTGATGTTCGAGTGTGAAGCCATGATTGAACCGCAGGCGCAGAAGCGCGGCATCAAACTGACGTTCCCCAAATTCGACATCGCTAATTCTGTCCAAGCCGACCGGACCCGACTGAAGCAGGTGCTGATCAACCTCTTGTCAAACGCGATCAAATATAACCGGGTCGGCGGCACTGTCGTCGTGGACTGCGCGATAAGTGGCCCAACCCGCACCCGCATCAGCGTCAGAGATACGGGTGCCGGATTGTCGCCTGAGAAACTGCAACAGCTCTTTCAACCTTTCAATCGTCTTGGACAGGAAAGCAGCTCAGAGGAAGGCACTGGCATCGGGCTCGTGATGAGCAAGCGTTTGGTAGAGCTGATGGGGGGCGTGATCGGCGTGGACAGTAAAGTCGATGTGGGGAGTGTGTTCTGGTTCGAGCTGGGCTCGGCAGTTTTGCCGCAGGTTGCCCTTGAAAAAACCAAACCCAATGCCTTAACCGAAGCACCGCTTCAGCACGACTCAGCCATACGCACCTTGCTTTATGTAGAGGACAACCCGGCCAACATGAAACTGGTCGAGCAACTTATTTCGCGTCGGCCTGACCTTCGGATGCTCACTGCCATTGACGGTAATCTCGGTATCGCGCTCGCGCGTGACAACCTGCCGGAGGTAATCCTGATGGACATCAACCTGCCCGGTATCAGCGGCATTCAGGCACTGAAAATTCTGCGTGAAGATCCCCTCACAGCACATATCCCGGTGCTCGCCATCAGCGCCAACGCGATGCCGGCCGACATCAAAAAAGGGTTGGATGCGGGCTTCTTTCGCTATCTCACCAAACCGATCAACGTCAACGAGTTCATGGAAGCATTGAACGTCGCGCTGGCGGTCGCAGGCAAACATGTAGTCGCTAAAAAATAAAGAAGTAGCGAATGCCGGAAAAACGTGGCTAGATCGAAGTCAAGGAAAAGTCAGCTAGGCTACGATGAAATCAGTGTTTGGCCTACAACTTGAAAGTGAACGCCTCTGTTAGCTTCTGTAGTTACGTAAGTATTTTTTGATCGACGCAAGCATTGCGCTCAGGCAGCCGAAACCAGCCAACGAGTCAGTGCAAGTTCAAGGCCCACGCATGTAGCGCGGTCGAGTGATGTCGCGAACGACTATCGAGTCGCTCGTTTCGCGAAACCACAACATGCTTTTTAACCAGACAGGTCATGAACAAATTAGAGCCCCCTACTGCGAGCGCCAATGTCGCAACCCATGCGCAATTGACTACCGCCACCCAACGTCAGGAAGCATTGCTTAAAATGGGAGCCTTGCAGAACGCAATTCTTCACAGCGCTAATTTCTCGATTATCGCCACCGATGAGAAGGGCATCATTCAACTATTCAACATTGGCGCCGAGAATATGTTGGGCTATGCCGCCGCGGAGGTCATCAATAAAATCAGCCCTAGCGATATCCATGATCCGGATGAAGTTGTGATGCGCGCCGAAGCACTGAGTCTTGAGTTTGCAACAGCGATCAAGCCAGGGTTCGGCGCGTTGGCTTTTAAGGCCTCGCGCGGGATCGAAGACATTTATGAGTTGACCTATATAAGCAAGGATGGCAACCGTTTTCCGGCTGTGGTATCGATCACAGCGCTACGCGATGATCACGGTGCCATCATCGGTTATCTGCTGATCGGCACCAACAATTCTGCGCGTAAGCGGATGGATGCAGAATTAGCAGGTGTGAAGGTAGCATTGGAAAAGGCGAGTCTCGCTAAATCTAACTTTCTCGTGCAGCTAAGCTATCAGCTGCGCACGCCGCTCAATGTGATCCTTGGTTTCGCCCAACTGATGGAATCCGGCTTTCCGCCACCGCCGCCCTCTCAAAAGCAAAACCTTGATCAGATACTGATGGCGGGACGGTTTCTGCTCGATCTGACCAACGAAATCTTTGAGCTCGCCGTGATCGAGTCCGGTGAAGCGCCCTTAATGCGGGAGCCAATTTCATTAGCCGAGGTTCTACGCGAATGTCAGCTCATGATCGAACCGCTGGCCAAGAAACGCACAGTCGGAATCACATTTCCGCATTTTGACGCGTCCTTTTTTGTAAATGGCGACAGGACGAAAATCAAACAGGTTCTGTTGAACCTACTTTTCAACGCAATCAAATACAACAGGCCCGGTGGCGCAGTCGCTGTTGGGGTCGCCATCAGCCCGACCACACCGGATGCGATTCGGATCAGCGTTCGGGACACCGGCAAAGGGCTGACACCGGGACAACTTTCACAACTTTTCCAGCCGTTCAATCGCCTCGGGCAAGAAGCCGGTGAAGAAGAGGGCACCGGCATAGGCTTGGTGGTATCGAGGCAGTTGATGGAACTGATGAAAGGCACTATCGGGGTAGAGAGCACCGTCGGGGCGGGAAGCGTCTTCTGGATTGAGTTAATGACCGCACCTGAACCGCAATTGCCCGCCACTGAAGCCGAACGCGTAATGTCGACGCTCCCGCAGATGCCGGCCCACGCGCTGCTGCGTTCCGTGCTTTACGTTGAAGACAATCCGGCCAATCTGGAACTGATCAGACAACTGATTGCACGCCGACCCGACCTACGCCTGCTCAGTGCGACGGACGCCAAGCTGGGCATCGAATTGGCGTGCGCCGAACAACCGTCGGTGATTTTGATGGATATTAATTTGCCGGGCATGAATGGGATCGACGCCATGAAAATACTGCGCAGGCATCCGTCAACAGCACACATCCCCATCATCGCCCTGAGCGCCAATGCAATGCCACACGATATTGAGAAGGGGCTGGAAGCGGGATTTTTCAACTACGTGACCAAGCCCATTCACGTCGGTCGGTTTATCGAGGCAGTCGATGCGGCACTGCATTTTTCACAGATGACGTCGGGCGGCACGGGCAACGACAATCAGTAGCGCCTGCGCGTTAGGTGCGTCAGGCGCGCTAGGCGAAAAAATCCAGCGCCGCTTTGCCAGCCGCAGCAGACGTGACGCTGAGCAAAGTGCCCCACGCCATATCAAGTACCGACAAACCGACTGGCCAATTTTTTAATGTGGCCAGGTTGGTGAGATCGTATGTGGCATACGCGACAAAACCAAATAGCGCCGCCGCAATAAGCGTC
>JANOQY010000576.1:0-6800 GCA_031414995.1 Betaproteobacteria bacterium | reverse complement strand
GCGTTCACAAACTGCGGCTGATCGCGGCCGCCGACGGGGGTGGTTTCGTACAGGGTCGATACTTGCGCCAACGCCGTCTCGGGCAGCTCGTCGATATCGCGCAGTGCCCGCTGCACATGCATGGCCGGGTGGTCAAGGTTGCTGCCGAGTGCCACAAACACGGTCGAGCGGGGCAAGGACAAATTGGCACCAGAAAATGTCATGTGGCACTCTCCCCGGGTGGGGTTTGCGCTTTTTCAAACGCGGCACCATCGCCGCCGTCAGCGGCAGGTTTCTTCTTCCTGCGGCGGCGCTTTTTGTTCTTTGGTTCTTCATCCGGCAACAACATCGACTCGCGCGTGGTTTCATCGGCAAACAGGAAGCGCTCCCACCATGCTGCGATTTCCTTGTCGGCGTCACCCGCTTCGGCACGCAGAGCGTAAAAATCATAGCTCGCACGAAAACGCGGATGCGTCAACGTGCGAAACGCCTGGCGTTGCGAACGATGCGGAAAGCGCGGTTGCGCAAGCCAAAGTTCCTTGATTAGCGGATCAAGGCGGCGCGGAACGGCGAGCGTTTTGCGTTGCACGTCGAGCACATCATCCATCGCTTCGTGCATCGCCTGCAATGGCCGCACACCTTTGGCTTCGAGCGCGCGCCAGCGTTGCACCATCGGCCACCAGAACAAGGCAGCAAACAGAAACGCCGGCGATACGCCCTTGTCCTGCGCGATGCGCTCATCGGTGCGCTGCAACGCAAGCACCAGAAACGCTTTTGCGGCGGGGTCATTAAACAATGTATCGAGCACCGGCAGCAGCCCGGTATGCAGGCCGAGCGCGCGCATTTTTTCGATGCCGTTGAGCGCATGACCCGAAAACAGCAGCTTCTGCATCTCGTCGAACAGCCTGGCTGTCGGCACGTTATCGAGTAGTGGCCCGAGTTCCGCAATCGGTGCCTCGGTCGCAGCGTCAATCGTGAAGCCCAATTTGGCGGCGAGGCGCGCGGCGCGCAGCATACGCACCGGGTCTTCGCGATAGCGAGCCGATGGATCACCGATCATGACCACGCGTTTCTTTTTAATATCGGCAAATCCGTCCACGACATCCCAAACTTCTTCGCGCTCCGGGTCGTAGAACAGCGCATTCATGGTGAAGTCGCGGCGGATCGCATCCTCTTCCTGATTGCCGTACACGTTATCGCGCAGCAAACGGCCATGCTCGTCGGCGCGACCGTCTTGCTCATCAGCATCGGCGGCAGGGTGATTGGCGCGAAACGTGGAGACTTCGACAGTCTCATCGCGAAACATCACATGCACGAGCTTGAAGCGGCGACCGATGATGCGGGCGCGACGAAATACACTCTTCACCTGCTCGGGGGTTGCATCGGTGGCAACGTCGTAATCTTTGGGGTGACGACCCAACAGCAAATCCCTGACCGCGCCGCCGACCACAAACGCTTTGTATCCTGCGCGGTGCAGCCCTTCACACACGCTGATGGCGGCGTTCGAAAGCTCATCTTTGCGAATGCCGTGCTCGTCCTTCGTGTAAATGCGCGCCTTGGACGTTGCCTGTTTCCGGCTTTTCTTCGGCCCGAATACTTTTTCAATAAATTTCTTGATCACGCGTTGTCTTTATCTTGTCGAAATAATCGGCCAGCCGTTCGCTTGGGCATGCGCGCGCAGACTGTCATCAGGGTTGACGGCGACCGGATCACTGACGACCTTCATCAAGGCAAGATCGTTATGCGAGTCGCTGTAAAAATAGCTGCGATCAAAATCCGACAGCTTTTTTCCCAGCGTGCCCGCCACACCCATTGCGTCCAGCCATTGATTGACGCGCGTAACCTTGCCATCCCGAAAGGAAGGTTCTCCAATCGGCTGCCCAGTATAACGGCCATCGATCATCTCGACATTACAGGCAATTAAATGGCGCACACCAAACCGCGCCGCAATCGGTGTGGTGATGAACGCGTTGGTGGCGGTAACGATGGCACATAAGTCATCTGCGTGATTTGCCAGCAGCGCCAGCGCTTTCGGCCCAACCATCGGCTCGATTTTTTTTGCCATATAGCGCTGATGCAAAGGTGCCAATTCCGCCGCCGACTTGCCGGCAATGGATGCGAGCGTGAAGGCAAGATACTCGCGAATATCGAGCGTGCCCGTTTTGTATTGAGACCAAAAAAAATCGTTCTTGCGTTTGTACTCAGCGCCATTAACCACACCTTCTTCAACGAGAAACTCTCCCCACGCGTGATCGCTGTCGCCTGTCAGCAAGGTGTAATCGAGGTCGAACAGGGCGAGATTCATCTTTTCTTGTTCCTCGTCCCCGCAAAGGCGGGGATCCAGCGACTTTCCATCACACGCCACTTGGTCCCCGCCTTCGCGGGGACGACGGTGGTTGGAAATTGCAGCATCGCAATTGGCGTAGCAGGTGAGTTCATACCAAATTCGGTTGCGCCATTTCGCGCAGTAGCGGCAGCGTAATCTCGCGCCCTGTTTCTAGCGAATACTGGTCGAGCGCATCAAGAAATCCGATCAGCGAAGCCATATCGCGCCGTGAATGGCGCAATAGATAGGCGATCACCTCTTCACGCAGGGCGAACCCCCGAGTGCGCGAATGTGCGCGCAATGCATCTGATTTTTCCCCGTCCGACAGTGGCGACAGTTGGAATACCAACCCCTGCCCCAGTCGGGACGCGAGGTCGCGACGAATGTTTAAATCGCGCGGTGCAGCGTTTCCGGTCGCGATTAGCATGTGGTCGGCTTGGCTGGCGCTGATGAGATTGATAAGATTGAAGACACCGATCTGGCGATCCTCATTGACAGCGTGAACATCATCGACGACAAAGTGGGTGGCAACTTCCGGCAAGATGCCCACATTTTTAGCGAAGAACTCGGTGGCGTCGAGTGCCGTCGGAAATGATCGCACCAGATGCGATTTGCCACTGCTGGTGCCACCCCACAAGTAGACAATCTTCGCAGGAGGCACGCCAGAAGCCGCGTCCAGCAAGGCTTTCAGGGCCTCACGATTGCGACCTGGAACAAAGTTATCTAGCGTTGGCGCAGGCAGGGGAATGAGATCGAGAATGAGTTGCTTCACGCCGCTGATTATACCTTTGCACACTCGCTCCGATTGACCGACCAATAAAAACGGCCGGTGTTTCCACCGGCCGTTTTAACTACTCTATGACCGCCAGGAGATTTAGAACTCGTAACGGAATGTCGCCTGCAACGCCCATTGCGATTCGCCCTTCAACTGACGCGTCGTGAAATCATCGACATTGCCTACGCTGTAGATATAGCGACCGGATGCATCGATTCCAACTACGTTTACGAACGTCCGACGCTGGCCACCCAAAGAGTTAAATTGGATTTCATCGATGCGGCCCCACTTCTTGTTGAGCAGATTGCCAACGTTGAACACATCCATAACAAATACCGCCTTATGGCCCTTGAAGAAACTAGGTAGCTCTTGGCTGACACGCATATCGATGCTGTTGCTCCACGGCGAGAAGTTCTCGTTACGCTGAACGACGCTACCAACGTTGCGCGACAATCCGCCGTTGGCGTTAACAATTTTCCAGAAAGCCTCTTCGTTCGTTTTGCTAGTCGCGGTGTCGTTAAGAAACACCACATCTCCGGACCCAAACGACTTAGGGATATACATCAAATCGTTGCCGGCAATGCCATCACCGTTCGCATCGTTGGCAAATGTCCAGCTATACGGCTTGCCGGTGCGGCCTTCAACGAACATGCCAAACGAGGTTTTATAGCCTTTGATGAAGCTACGCTGCCAATTGAGCGAACCGTTGAAGCGATCTTTCACCAAATAGACAGAGTTCGCCTCGTTCGCCTCGTTGGGATTCAACGACGCACGACCGCGCCAGTTGGAGTTCGATGTTGACGACGTGAGCGGGCTGACTTCCTTGGCTTCCGTATACGTGTACGCCAGCGACCAGCTAATTTCTTTCATAATGCGACCGCTTAGTGACAACGTCACAAGGTCACCCCGACCATCTCTGGTTTTCGCCGCCAGGAGAACGTCGTTAAACGCCGGATTGCTTAGTGCACGCGTCCGATTGTTAACACCGCAAACTGCGCCGTTTGTGATGCGTGTGCCGTTCGCATTCCAGCACGCAGGGTTGTATCCCGATGGCGTGTAGAACATCTGGCGACCGTCAGTGCCGGTGCGGGTCGGCGCGCCCAAGTTCAAATGTTCGTAATTGATGCCCGTGTTGGTTTTAGTGTTCAAGTACTCGGCACCGAAGACAATGCCGTACCACGGCAACTCAGTTTCAAACGCAAGATTGGTTTTCCAGACCGACGGCTGTGCCAAACCAGGCTGTAAGAAATCCACGTTTGCAGATGGGGCAGCTCCAGCAAAATTGGTGATCTGATTGGCTGGGTCAGGACTGAAAATGCCGCCCGCTGCCGGGCAACCAGCAAATCCTAACGTTCCGCAACCGACCAAACGCGTCGCGACCCCGGTGTTGGAGTAAATATTTGAAATCCAGACATTTGCCGCCGCACCCTGAAACAAGCCAAATCCACCGCGTAATTGCATCGGCCGTTTGCTGTCAAAGGTGTAGTTGAATCCGAACCGTGGCTGCAGCAGCTCTTGGCCATCAATGGTGCTCGTGTTATCGAGACCAATGCCGCCAGACTCGCGCGTTGTCGTCGCAACGATTCCCGGGATCCGTGCAGCCGCCGCAGCGGCGTTGCGCGCCGGCTTCTGGCTAAGCGCGGGTGTATCGATCCTGAGGCCAAACATCAGGGTCAGATTGGGATTGACAGTGTAGGTATCCTGAACCGCAAAACCATAATTTTTCAGATTGAACGTTGCGATCGCGTCCGAGATGGAGCCGCCAGCTTGCAGTGGAACCTGCACGGTATATTGCGCTGGACGTCCGCGCATGTAGTTTTCCAGCACAGCGGCTTCGATCCGTGCGGCTGTGTCGGTTCCGCAGTTGATCGCGCCCAAGGAATAAACGTAGGTCGCGCTGCTGTTTTGGCAATTGAATGTGTACCGGCCTTTGGTGTCCTGCAGGAAAAAATTCAAAATCTTGTTGGCCGAATAATCACCGGCGAACTTGAGTTCATGGTCGCCTAACGTCCAATTCGCGCCCAAATAGGAATCGAACGTTTTGGTATCGAGAATGTTGCTATGGCGACTACGCTCGGTGCCAAACACCAGGTTGCGGGTAGCGCTCACGGCACTTGGCGTACCTATCGGTGTGCCACTAAAGCCAAGCGTTATTTCGGGCGTATTTACCGGTGGCTTTGGCACGCTGTTGTAATCACGCTGCGAAACTTTCGCCTCGGTGGAGAACGTTGGCGTCCAATCTGCGAACCATTGTCCGACCACAGTTTTGATCTCCTTGCCCTGATTCCACCAGTTGGAACTCAAGGACAATGCTGTCGAAGGTGTGGCAAAGAAATTGCCAAAATTGGGTTCCGCCTGCTCGGTCTTGGTATAGCGAACGCTCGCGCGATGGCTGTTGTTGATATTCCAGTCCAGTTTGAGCAATGTGTCTTTAACTTTTAGATTCAAGCCTTCGTCAGCGAATGTCCCAATATCAAGCTTGTACTGACTGGAAGACAGCGCCTGTGCGCTTGCAATCGACGATGGCGTGATACCAATGACAGTGGATTTTCCACTGCCGAGCGGGCCGAAATCCGGCGCGCGCCGAGTGCTTTTTAGATCTTCGTAGCTGGCGAAGAAAAATAGTTTGTCCTTGATGATCGGTCCACCAAAGGTAAAGCCTACCGTGCTTTCATCAAACGTACGTTGATCCGAATACGTATCGTTACCGCGGTTGTAGAGTTGCCCGACGAAGTTGTCATCACGCGTCACGTAATACACGCTTCCTTTGAAGTCATTGGTACCTGACTTGGTCGCGGCGTTGATGTTGGCGCCGGTATAGCCTTTTTGGGTCACATCGTAGTTGGACACGTTGACCTGCACCGACTGTATGGCATCGATTGAAATCGGCTGTTTGACCGTCGGCAGATTGTTGGCTTCGAGTCCAAAAGAATCACTAATTGAGACGCCGTCAATGGTGACCGAATTGAAACGCGTATTCTGACCGCCCATCGAAATCTCGCCACGATCCTTGTCGGTTTGTGCGAGTCGTGGATCGGTACGCGCGTAGTCTTGCAAATTGCGCTGGATTGACGCGAACGCATCGAGCTCCGCTCGACCAATGCTGGTCCCCGCACCCATGGCGGTATTACTGAATTTGTCCGATCCGACGTTTTGACCCGTCACCACGATGGTATCAACAGCCTGCGTGGCACCGCCCAGTTTGGCGTCGATGCTGGCCGTTTCGGCGAGCTGCAGATAGACGCCTTCGCGCGTCTCAGTCACGCCACCTTTGGAAATCGTAATCGTGTACGGTCCGCCGACACGCAAGCCGCGCGAGGAGTAGCGCCCGTCTGCATCGGTGATGGTGGTGTTCACCGACCCGGAATCTTTGTGAAGGATTGTTACCTGCGCGCCGCTGGCAGGCTTGCCGTCGGTACCGGTAATGCGGCCACCAACTGCCGATGTTGTGTTCTGCGCCAAAACAGGAACCGTGGCGAGTGCGATAGCCACGCTAAGGGCAATCCTGGAAAGTCCGGTTCGATGAGTCTTTGTCATGTTGACACCCTGAAAAGAGATTTTGAGTGGATTTCGCGCGAAGAACACGAATTTGTATTCTGCAAACCAGCGGTCGAGCGAACAAATTTGCGGTGATTTAAACCAGTCAACTTTGTACCGTTGGATTATGACGGATTCAAGACTGGAAGTGAATTGAGCGTTGACCATTCGGTCAGGCAAAAA
>JANOQY010000575.1:0-26758 GCA_031414995.1 Betaproteobacteria bacterium | reverse complement strand
CATCCTTGCGGGAGACGCCCTCAACCAACAAACGTTGTGTCGTGCCGATCATCGCGTTCGAAACGGCGTGCATCTGGGCATCGAGTGTTTTTTGCATGCGATGCAGGCGCTTTAACTTCGCGTCGTAAGGCGTGTCGTCATGAAGGTTGGCGGCCGGGGTGCCGGGACGGCGCGAATAAATAAATGAAAAACTGCCATCGAATTGCACGTCGTCGATGAGTTTCATGGTGCGATCAAAATCGTCATCCGTTTCCCCCGGAAAGCCGATGATGAAATCGCTGGTAATCGAAATCTCCGGGCGCACCGCGCGCAAACGCCGAATGATCGATTTATATTCCATCGCAGTGTAGTTGCGTTTCATTGCCGCCAGCACTTTGTCCGAGCCCGATTGCACGGGCAGGTGCAATTGCGAAACCAGCTTTGGCAATTTCGCATAGCAATCAATCAGTCGTTGCGTGAATTCGAGCGGATGCGAGGTGGTGTAGCGGATCCGTTCAATACCCGCGATGGCGTGCACACCAGTGAGCAGCAGGGCAAAATCGGCTCTCATTTGCCCACCCGGACCATCCGGCATCTCACCAACGTACGCATTCACATTCTGGCCCAGCAACGTGACCTCCTTGATGCCTTTGGAAACCAGATCGTGAATTTCCGCCATCACGCTTTCGAATGACCGCGAAATTTCTTCCCCGCGCGTGTAAGGCACCACACAAAAACTGCAATATTTTGAGCAGCCTTCCATGATCGACACAAACGCGGTGACACCGTCGACACGGGCAGGCGGCATGGCGTCGAACTTTTCCACTTCAGGAAACGAGATATCGACCTGCGATTGCCCGGTGTTGCGCTTGGCTTGAATCATTTGCGGCAGACGGTGCAGCGTTTGCGGACCAAACACGAGATCGACATAAGGTGCGCGCTTGACGATACCTGCGCCTTCCTGTGATGCCACGCAGCCACCAACGCCGATCAGCAGTGCGGGATTGGCACGCTTTAATTCACGGATGCGCCCTAAATCGCTGAACAGTTTTTCGGACGCCTTCTCGCGCACAGAGCACGAGTTGTAAAGAATCACGTCTGCTTGCTCGGGCGTGGCCGTCTTTTCATAGCCTTCAAACGCATTGAGCACATCGGCCATTTTGTCCGAGTCGTACTCATTCATTTGGCAACCGAATGTCTTGATAAAGACTTTTTTGGGTGTTGCGGGCGGCGTGGCAGACATTTCAGGCTCCTGGGCACGGTGGATAAACCGGGCAGGTTGTTAAGTCTTGGTGACGATGTCGCAGCCGATTTAACGACGGCTAATGAAAATAGGCCGCAACAGCGGCCTATTTTCATGATCTGGTGGCCAATCCCTGATTCGAACAGGGGACCTGCGGATTATGATTCCGTCGCTCTAACCGGCTGAGCTAATTGGCCATTTTGGAAAAACAGGCAATTGCCTGAGTCCCCGAAAAGCCGCGAAGTATGGCCCGAAGCGCTGTTTTCGTCAAGGCAGGCGACCTCAAAAATCAACTTGACAGGACATATTGCACCGCAACAAAAAGTGGACTATCCTAGGCGACGATTTAAAAGCCGCATTGCAGCAACCAGCCATTTTGGGCAGTCAACAACCCGAGCAACCTCAACATCGCTACTCTGTCTATCACTCGATCAATCTGATCATCTTCCTTCTGCCGCGCAGCCGTCCCCACATGCATCGATGTCCGGACGCAGCGCAGGCAACATCCTTATGGACCCCTCCAATAAAAAATTAAGTGCGTTGACCGTCGGCGCCATCGGTGTCGTCTTCGGCGACATCGGGACCAGTCCGTTATACGCATTGAAGGAATCCTTTCATCCGACGCACGGGATTCCGCTCAACGAAGGCACTGTGCTGGGAATATTGTCGGTCATGTTCTGGGCGATGCTGGCGCTGGTGACGGTGAAGTATCTTGTTTTGATGATGCGCGCCGACAACAAAGGCGAGGGCGGCATTCTGGCGCTCACCGCGCTGGCGCAACGCTGCTTTCGTGTTTCCTCGCGCGGACGATGGGTCGTTATCTCGCTCGGTATATTTGGCGCATCCATGTTTTATGGCGATGCCATCATTACGCCGGCGATGACTGTGATGTCAGCCGTCGAAGGTCTTAATGTTGCCACACCGGCATTTGAGAAATTCGTCATGCCCATAACAATTGGCATCCTGATCGGCCTGTTCGCGATTCAGCGTCACGGGACGGCGACCATATCAAAATTTTTCGGCCCGACGATGGTGCTCTGGTTCCTCGTACTGGTCGTGTTAGGCGTGGTGCAGATAGCGCAGAAACCAGGTGTGCTGCTCGCCATCAATCCCTGGTACAGCTGGCAATTTTTTATAGAGCACAAGGTCGCGGCCTGGGTCACGCTGGGTGCGGTGGTGTTGTGCGTGACCGGTGGTGAAGCGCTATACGCGGACATGGGCCACTTCGGCAAGCGCCCAATCCGCGCCGGCTGGTTTTGGCTGGTATGGCCGGCGCTATTTATCAATTATCTGGGACAGGGTGCGCTAGTCTTGTCGGACGCGTCCGCGATCAAGAATCCTTTCTTTTTGATGGCTCCATCGTGGGCACTGATCCCACTCATCATTCTGGCGACGGCAGCCGCGATCATTGCCTCGCAAGCGGTTATCTCCGGCGCGTTCAGTCTCACCAAACAAGCGATACAGTTGGGCTATCTGCCGCGCTTTGCCATCCAGCATACCTCCGACAAGGAGATGGGCCAAATATATGTGCCGTTCATCAACTGGGGTTTGCTGACCGGCATCATCGTGCTGGTGGTGATCTTCAAGAACTCAAGTAACCTCGCAGCGGCCTATGGCATCGCCGTGATGTTGACGATGACCATCGATACTCTATTACTGTTCGTGGTGATGACGCGTATCTGGCGCTGGAACAAGTATTTTGCGGTGATATTTACGGCGGGTATTCTTGCCAACGATTTAATGTTTCTCTCGGCAACCATGGTCAAAATCGGTGAGGGCGGCTGGTTTCCGCTGGCCATTGGTGCAGTGATGTTCACGATTATGAGCACCTGGTATCGCGGGCGTCAGATTGTCCGGCGTGTGACCAATGAAAGCGCGATGCCATTAAAACTGTTCGTCGATTCAATCTCGATGAGTCCGCCACATAAGGTCCCCGGTACCGGCATTTTCATGACCACCAATCCCGATGGTGTGCCGAACGCGCTCCTGCATAACCTGAAGCACAACAAAGTGCTGCATGAGCGTGTGATCATCCTGTCGATCGTCAACGAAGATATTCCCTATGTGCCGAAGGAAGACTACGTCTGGATTGAAAACATGGAACACGGATTCTGGAAAGTCACCGGGCACTATGGCTTCAAGGAAACGCCGGACATCCCGAATATGCTTACCGACTGCAAACTGCAGGCGATGAGTTTTGACATGATGGACACCAGCTTTTTTATCAACCGCGAGACATTGATCGCGACCCCCGATGGCGGCATGGCACTCTGGCGCGAACATTTATTCGTGTGGATGTCGCACCTCGCCGCGAAGGCCTCGGACTATTTTCATATCCCGACCAATCGTGTGGTGGAACTGGGCTCCCAGGTCGAGATATAACGCGTCGGCGCTAAAACTAAAATCGGGCTCGTCGAGCAAATAAAAAATGCCCGTTAGCCATTGATGTCGCTAGAAAGCCCCGCACCATCGCGGCGATCGCGGGCGAGCTGGCGTTTGTCCGTTCCCCAAATCTGACGGAACTGCGCGAATTTTTCCTGCCACGTCAGGCCTTCCGAGGCCATCGCTTCCATGAAGTTGGCTAGACGCTTGGAGACAACCACCGTGTAAAGCGCCAAGAACGTCGTCGGCACAAAAACCAGAAAGAAAATGACGATTTTGAACTCGGTTGGCAAGGCGTCGTGACTGAATAAATTCATGCCAAGAAATCCCGTCGCGACTGTCCCGACCATGCCGCACGACGATACAACCGTCAGACGCATGGCGTTGTCGGTTTGCTTTCTCATTCGATCTGCGTCCAGATATTCATTGATGTCGCGCGCCTCTTCGCGCACCTCGGCGTAAAGCGCGGCCGAATCGAGTTCGCGGCTCCAGTACTTGAAAAAATCGCTGGCCTGAACCTGATTGGAAATTTCGTGAAACCAGTAGCGGTGATTGAAGCGTAGAAATACTTCCAGCGTCTGGCGTACATCGCGTTTGAAGTTTTTCACGGATTCAAAATCGCGCACGTTCAGCCGATCCACCGCGCGCGAAAACCGGTTGGATAACGACAACAACGCGGCTTTATGAAAATTGGCAATCAGCCCGATCTGGTAGAACTGGTGACGGAATTGCCGCAACAATATTTCGCTCCCAGGCCCGACGCGTGTGATGGCCGCAAACGATAACCCGCAAAACAGATAGCGCGTATCCATGCCTTGCGGATTCGCGTCTGCCTCCCAATAGCGGTCATAACAATTCTCTCGCTCAAAGCCCTCTAAAAACGGCTCGGCGAATGGCAACGTGTCGGAATCCCCCCACTTCGTCGCGAAGCCGATACGCACCATGTCGCCACGCGAGAGCACTCGCGGATCGTCGAACGTGAGATACGACATGACCGGAATTCGCTTGTTTTCCAGCTGCGTGTAGCGCAGGTTGGCACGCACCCTGGGGTCGGTCGGCGCATAGGCAGGAAGCATCGGTGCCAACAAATATTCCCAGTGTTTCGAAATTGGCGTCTGGCGGGAATTTTGCACCAGCGACAGATACCTTGACTGATCGCCGTAATCGGACTCCGCGAGCAATGCACCGCCTTCGCCAAGAAATGTGACCTGTTCAGGACTATGCGCGCCGTGCATTGCCGCGTCCCACGCGGGCGGATATGGACGACCGAAGCGGTCCATGATGTCGACCACATCTGGCAACGGCAAGTCATTACCGGCGACTTCAAAAACCAGCAAAGCCACGTCGATGTCGTAGAAAAAATACATCCGCACGCGCAACACGTCGAGCGTGATGGCATCCTCACCGGGACGCAGCCGAATTTGCGCCTGCTTGATGTCGTGGCGATGAAACACATGCAATGATGATTGCCGTCCCGCTCCTTCATCGCCTACGCCGTAAAGAAACCGCTGTACGTAGGGCAGAAAATAAACAAACTCTTCGTAACCGATCACGCAGGTGTCGTCGTTTATCAGCAGTGGATCATCAACATAAGTCCACGGGCCGGGATTTCGTTTCAGTGTTTCCCAATAGTGCACCACCCCTGCGCTTGCGTCGCGTTTGAGTGGTCGAAGCTGCACCGGCCACAGCAGGGTGTGATGAAACTCGCGGACAATTTTTTCGGTCATTGACTGACTCTACTTTGGCTGAAAATCGGGATCACCAAACTTCCACAGCAAGAACGAGTATATGTCGGCCAGTTCGCCGTTGCGCTGGGACCGTGTCGATCCCACGCCATGACCTGCATCGTAATCCAAACGCAGCAACACCGGTTCGGCATTCTTGACGTTTGCGGCGGCCGCCTGCAAGCGCGCCGCAAATTTTGTTGAATGCCAAACTTCAACACGCGGGTCATTAACGCCATGCATGAGCAAGACCGCCGGGTACGCGGTGCCGTCCTTCACCTGATGGTAGGAACTCATCATCAGCAGGCCCTTGAATCCATCCGCCGTCTTTACGCTGCCGAATTCTGGAATATTTGGCGGGCCGTTCGGTGTGAATTCAGCACGCAGCGCATCCAGCATGCCAACCCTGGGGACGACGGCGGCGAATAACTCCGGCCGCTCGGTGAGGGCGCGACCGACCGTAATGCCGCCAGCACTTCCACCTTCAATGGCGAGCTTTTCCTTGCGGGTGAATTTGCGCTCCACAATATATTCTGCACAGGCAATAAGGTCTCGCCACGTATTTGGCTTGGTCAGTTTCTGCCCGGCCTTATGCCATGGATCGCCGAATTCGCCACCGCCACGCACGTGACAGGTGGCGAGGATGCCGCCGCGTTCCAGCCACGCCATCGTGGTTGGGCTAAAGGCGGGTGAGAACGTGATGCCGTATGCGCCGTAGGCGCGCAGAAGCGTCGGATTGCTGCCATTTAGCCGCGTTCCTTTTTTATAAATTAGCGTCACCGGTACTTTGACACCGTCCCTGGCGGTGACCATCAGGCGCACTTCATCGACTGCAGAAAAATCGACCGTCGGTTTTGGGTGCAGCGGTACTGGAATAAGATTTGCGGTGCGCTCCTCGATATTCACGTAGCGTGGCGCTTCGGTCCAACCTTCCAAACGCAAAATGGCACCCGGCCGTTTCGGGCTGGTAACGATCTCGCGTATCGCGAGATCAAATGGCAAACGTACAAATTCGAGCTTGCCGCCGCTGAAGACAGAATTGCTGAAATTGAGTCGCTGCAAACGGTCCACGCCATCGAAGAGTTCGCGGATGTAAAGCCCATCCTGGGCAACGGCGAGTTCACGAATCACTGTATCGCCGGCTGCGACGATGGTGGTGGCAGTGGCGATGTCAGGGCGTGCCACAGATGTGCGCACCACCTTGTTGCGCGGCGCGTTTTTGGCAGTCAGCAGATACATCGCACCATCGTGCACGGCGTAGCTGGTGACCAAATCCTTCTGGTCCGCCACTTTGCGCCACGTCAGTGGCTGCGAATATATAGTTGCCGGCCCTGATGCCGGTGCAACATAAAGACTGATTTCGTTCAGGTCACCGTGGCGAATACGGCCCACCAGAAAACGACCATCGTCTGTCATCCTCACGCTGGGGATATCGATGTCGGCGAATTCGAGCTTGGTGTCGCTCTTCACGCCGCGGCCGAAGATCGCCTCATCCTTGTCAACCGCGCGTCCAAGCACATGCCTAAAAACGCGGCTGAAGAGGTAAAGATTTTTTTTCTCGTCAGCGCTTGGCGTCAACGTCGGCAATCGATTGTAGAAAAATGCACGGCTGTCATCAGCCCATGAACTCTCTTCTGCAAAGCCGACGCGATCAATGACCACACCGAGATCGCGTGCCGTACCGACGTCGATGATACGCAGCGACGTATCTTCCGAACCACCCGCCGCGATACCGACCAATACGTGTTTGCCATCGGGCGCCGCGTTGAAATAGTCAAGTGCGAAACGCTGCCCCGGCGTGTTGAGCGCCTGTGCATCGAAAAGTATGCGCTCAGCGCCAGCGAATCCGTCACGGACGAAGAGCTTACGCATACTGTCGCCGGGTGACAATTTGTAATAAAAAATGCGCGTTGTGGCGCCGCTACCGGCTACTTGTACATCCGTGATCGAGACGCCCGCTTCTGAAAGTGTGGTGATTCGATTGAGCATCGCCGCTCTTCCGGGAATTGCGTCGAGCGCGCTGCGGGCCATGGCGCCTTGCGCTTTCATGTACGCGACGACTTCAGCGTTTTTGACATCTTCCAGATAACGATATCGATCGACAATAGTCTGACCAAAAAATATTTCGCTCACATTACGTACCGGTGCCAATGTCGGGCGGGGCTTGCTGGGTGGTTCGGGGGCAGCCACGACAGGTGCGGTGACAGGTTTGGGTGCCTCGGCCGCAGGTGGTGTCGCACAAGACACAAGCGAGCAAGCGATTACGATGGCAGCGCTGATTGAGACTGAACGTTGGGGTTGATGCAAATTTGGCAGGGCTTTAGCGTTCAATTTCGGACTCCAAATGTGGTGGACATGAAGCACTGGCCTGCACTGCGGCTGTTACCAGTACGGCTACCAGTAATTCTCAACAATGATATGCCCGGGCTCCAGTTTGCGGTTCATGCGAAATCCACGGCCCTTCAGCTGAGCGCGCATGGTTTCGACCATTTCAGGATTACCGCAAAGCATGAATCTTGCGCGCGCATCGGTTAGCTTGACGCCTGCGGCTGCTTCGAGCGCATCTGATTCCAGCAGCGTATTGATGCGGCCATGCAATGCGCCGTGCATGGTGTCGCGCGTGAGCGTTTTAACGAAATGAAATTTAGCCATCCCTTCGCGCACATGGTCGGCGGCGAGCTGTTCCAGTTCTTCGGTGTAACCCAGATCGTGACGTTCGCGAACCGAGAGCACCACGATAATATTTTCAAAGCGCTTCCACACGGCATCATCGCGCAGCATCGAAATATACGGTGCCAATCCGGTACCGGTCGCGATCAGCCACAGGTCCTGCTCACGACCGGGTTGCTTGAAGCGGTCGACCGTCAAAAAGCCCTGTGGCATCTGTTCGACCAGCATCGTGTCGCCGATATTCAGGGTGCCGACGCGGCGTGAGAATTCTCCGCTCGGTACCACCAGCAGGAAAAATTCCAGGAATGGCTCATGCGGCGCTGACACGATCGAATACGCACGCCACAACGACTCACCATCCTCTTTGACCAAACCAATACGGGCGAACTGGCCCGGCGTGAATATATAGCCCGGATCGCGGCGCACCCGGAAGGACATCAATGCGGGATTCCAGCGATGCAGCCAAACAATTGGCTCAACGGTACTTTTTGCTGATGCGGATGCGGGTGGAACGAATGGTGCCGAGGCTGGCGATGTGGGCAGCGCCGAGGGCGGCGATGTAGGCAGCGCCGAGGGCGGCGCGGGGATTGGAGCGTTCGACATGATGCGCCTTGGGTTAGCGCGTAGGCGCAAGATTTCGGTAGTCTAGCAAATTAGGCGCGAGTGGTGCAGTGCGCAAATATCGGTATTACGCTGCAAAACCATGTCGTCAGCGTAGGCATAATTTACGTATAACGTTATTTAACGAGGGCCTTCAGGCATTTATCTGCCAGAAGCCCCGCCAATACTAGTGTTTGACTATCTAGTTCCCGCGTCGCAACGCCGGTCGCGACACTTTACCGCCAACGCTGAATGCCGCACGATCCTGCGCCACGCTCGAACGTATTTCAGAATTGACGCTGCCACTCAATGTGCTGTTGGCCATCACGACATTTACCGTGCCGTTGGCGAGCAACACGCCGCCAACGAATTTCATTTTTTCGTACCGGATAATGCCCTCAGAGACGCGCAACTGACCGGTGAGGTCGCTGAATTTGGACTGACCGCCAACGCTACCGGGTGAGCGCATCACCTGCACCAGATCGACGTTGCCAACCGCGCCTTCCCTGACCTCGAAATTGCCCTGGATCGTGGGCTTGTCGAGAAGCGCCCCGACGGTCGCTGCTTCGCCGGAGGCGGTAAACCTGCCTTCAAGTTTTCCGGACAACGAAATATCGCGCGTAAACACTTGGGTGATTTGATCCACCTTTAGTTTTTCGACGCCGAGTTCTCCGTTGAAGGAAAAGCCTTGCTTCCACGAAATCTTCAGATTGCCAGAGCCCGTGCCTTCGAATAATTTCACGTCAACCTGAGGGAAAACCATGCCGCCATCGAACATGGTGCCCTTTGCGCTCAGGTTCGATATTGGCAGCGGGCTGCCCAGCGGCAGGTTCATGCCGCGCGCCGAAAAATCGACGACCCATGGATCGTTGACGGCTGTTGCAACGGCGGCATCACCTGCACCGGCTTTGTTGGGCACAACATCAATATTCCATTTGCCATCTTTGGCGCGCGCGGATGCCTGAATGATCTTGCCGGCTTTATCGAGTTTCAGTTCGGCGTCAAATGGTTCAAGCGCCACACCAGGCACTTCAATTTTGACACTGCGCAAAACGATCTTGCCGATTTCAATGCCCTTGCCGCGGCCTTCCGCTTCCGCCCACTTGACCGCACGCGGCAGCGCGTCGGCTGCAATGTTTACTTCGGTCAATTCGAGCGTATCGATAACGAAGTTATCGCCGAACAAGGTCGCCATGTCCATATAAAGTCTGCCGCTAACCGCTTTCGCATCGAACGCTTTGCCGAGCGACAAATTTTCAATTCGCACGTGCGGACGCGGCAACAACGCCACTTTGAGACTGCCCGAAGAGACATCGTCGTGCAGCCACTCTGCGAGCGATTTTGCCAGCCGCAAATTGACGGCACCCAACGGAATCACCTGCACCAGCCCAACTGCTGCGACCACAAGTACCAACATGCCGACCACCAGCCAGCGCAATGCGCCGCCGGTTTTTTTCTTGCCGCGCCGCTTTGGCTTTGGCCCCGCTAGCGCGTCGTCCGCGGCCGCCTGTTCGTTTTGTTCCGCCAACTCGCGCAGTCGTGCAACCTGCGCATCGCGCTGGCGTTGCTCGGCTTCCTCCTCGGCGCGCGCTTTCTCTTCAGCCCGCTCGCGACCCTGCCGTTCCACTGCAATGCGCGCTTCGGCTTCTTGTTCGATGCGCTCACGCCCTTGTCGTTCAATCGCGATGCGCGCTTCAGCTTCCTGCTCCACACGTTCCCGCTGTGCAGATTGATCAGCAGCTTCGCGTGAGGCAATTTCGCGAGCCCGCATTTCGGCCAGTGCTTTCTGTTCGGCCTCTTCACGCCCTTTGCGCTCAGCATCAAGCTTCGCCTGGCTTTCGCGATCTGATTTTTCGCGCATCTCTTGTTCGACCAACATCCGTGCCTGCGCTTGTACCTTTGCCTCCTGTTCAGCTTGCAGCTTGGCCCGCATTTCAGCTTCCACGCGCGCGCGATCCTCGGCCTCCTCGCGTGCTCGCGCTTCAAGTCGCTGGCGATTCTGAGCTTCCAGATTTTTGCGGGTTTCCGCCTCCGCTTCCGCCGCCCGCCGCGCGTCCTCTTCGGCTTTTAATCGCACAGCGAACTCGGCTGATGCCTTGGCCGCAGACGCCGCCTGCGCTTCGGCCATCTTGCGGGATTCCGCTTCAACACGTGCGCTTTCTTCGCGGATTCTGGCGATCTGCGTTTCCATTTCGGCGCGAATACGTACTTCCTGTTCGGCCAGCATTTTCTTGGCTTCTACTTCCGCGTTGGCTTTGGCTTCCACCTCGACGCGCGCAAGCATGCTGCGCTCCATCTGCAATTGTTCTTCCAACATCCGTCGTGCGTCATCGCGCGCTTCGGCCATAATCGCCGCTTCCACTTCAGCGCGGGCACTTTCTTCCACGTCAGATTTCAACAGGGTTTCCATCTCGGCGCGAACCTTGGCTTCAATCTCTTCCTTCAATTGATGGCGCAGGTCTCGTTGTGCTGATTCGAATTCCTGTTGCTGCCGCTTCGCTGCGGCCTCAGCCTGCACACGCGCTTCTGCCAAGGCGCGCGCCTCGGTCTCCGCACGTGAACGTGCTTCTGCCAGTGCTTGCGCTTCTGCCTCGGCCGCAGCGCGAGCGGCTGAGAGTGCTTTTTGCTGCTGCGCCGCCTTCTCCGCTTGTTCGCGGGTTTGCGCCGCGCGGGCTTCATTGTCCGAATCCCGCTGCTGCTTCTCTTCGGCAATTTTTGCGTCCAGCGCAACTCGCGCCGTTTCTGCTGCTGCTTGTGCGCGTTTTGCTTCCTCTAGGGCGCGCTCCTCTGCATCGCGCCGCGCTTTCGCCTCCACATCCAGGCGCGCGCGCAATTGCGCCTCGCGCTCGGTACGCGCACGGGCTTCGGTCTGTGCTTTCTCGCGCGCCTGTGCCAATGCAGCGGCCAGTTCAGGGTCAACGGCGGCGGGTGTGGGTGCGTGCACCGGTGCCGGTGCGGTAGCGCGTTCAACTTGGCCGGCGGAAGCTGGCGTGCGGTATTGCGAAGGCTTGAACGAGGCCGTCGCCGAGGGATCGAAAGCCGGTTTTTTGGGCGCGGTGAAATCGAAATCATCGTCGTCACCGCCAAAATCAGTTAGCGGCTCTTCTTTCTTGACTTCAAATACTTTGACGTAACTATCCTTCTGCAACGCGGAAAGCACTTTTGTCAACGCGGGCATCGCCAGATCGGCTTTGTCCACCAGCGCATCCACGTTGGATTTGCCGTCGATCACTTTCAAGACTTTCATCATCTCTCGCGAGAGCGACTGGGTCTTTTGGTTCACCTGTGTGACGCCCTTGGCGGTCTTGGTGAAAATTGTTTTTGCATCCATCGCTTTGCTCTTCTTTCAAAGATTGTTCTGACAGCGCCGGAAAAATAGTTTAACCCGTCGGGTTTATTTGAACTTGAACAACGGCAGGCCATGGAGACCAACTTGCGGGCCAAGCGAATATCTTCTCACGAAACCTGAATTTGCGACAGTTACTGCTTGTAGCCAATGGTAACTTCCGGGGCGAGCCGCGCGTCAACGAAACTGCCCGCAATGACGTTTTCGGTGCAAGACTTCAACATTATTTGGGGAGCCAGCATGAACATGGCAATATTGAAACGTTTCGAACTCACCTTGTGCGCCGCACCATTTATTGCGCTGTTGTCGCTATCGATCCCGGCGTTTGCTGATCCGCCATCCCGTGTCGGGCGCGTCACCCTCATACAGGGCGACACATCGTTTTTTATGGATAGCGACGAAGGCTGGCGCAAGGCGCAGATTAATTTTCCTGTCACCAGTGAGAATTCGATCTGGACTGAAAATAACGGCCGCGCCGAGGTCCGCATCGGCGCATCGGCGGTGCGCATCAATGATCATTCTTTGCTCGATTTTGTGCGCCTTCAAGACGAAGAGGTACAAACGTTCCTGCAACGCGGCAGTATGAATCTGCGGTTGCGCGGCGACGATTCTGCCGACCGTAACGATTCACGCGAAGGCAATGACAATTTCCGTGTCGAAACCAGCGAAGGCCAGTTTGTTTTTGCCGCTAATGGCAGATATCGCATTGACGCCTCGGAGCAGGGCGGTGAAACCCGCGTATCTGTGTTTGCCGGACGTGCGCGTTTTGAAAACGGCGACAGTCGGATTTCAATCGAGGCCGGCAAATCATTGGTGGTGCGCGGCAACAGCGATGCAACAGATTTTCGTTTTGAGTCCGCCTCGGAATCAGCGTTTGATCGCTGGGCCGAATCGCGCGATCAAAGCTGGAATCAGGTTCATACCCGCTACGTGAGCGAACGCACGATCTCGCCGTACATGACCGGCTATGAAGACTTGGACTAGTACGGCGACTGGATTGACGACCGCGAGTACGGCAGGTTATGGACGCCGCGTGCAGTCGTCAGCGACTGGGCACCATATCGCTACGGCCGCTGGGCGCATGTGCAGCCTTGGGGCTGGACTTGGATCGATGATGCAGCCTGGGGCTTTGCGCCGTTCCACTATGGCCGCTGGGTGCAGGTGCGCTCGCGCTGGGCGTGGTGGCCGGGGCCTTACAGCCGCCGTCCCGCCTATGCACCCGCGCTGGTGGCGTGGTTCAATCGGCCCGGCGTGAGCATCTCGATTTCCACGGGCCCATCGGTCGGATGGTTTCCATTGGCACCGCGCGAAC
The DNA here is from genome assembly GCA_031414995.1 of Betaproteobacteria bacterium. Taxonomy (GTDB): domain Bacteria; phylum Pseudomonadota; class Gammaproteobacteria; order Burkholderiales; family Usitatibacteraceae; genus UKL13-2. The sequence goes on along the minus strand of JANOQY010000575.1, from coordinate 13,502 downwards.
ACTATTTGCCGCGCTACTCCAATAACGTGAACTACATCCGCAACATTAATTACGTGACCAACAACATCACCGTCATTAATCCCCCTACGCGATATGCCAATCAGCTGCCCGGTGCCACGATCGTCAACAACAACGTGTTCCATGGCGGCCAACAAATTAGTCGCCACGTTGCGCGCGTGCCGCCGTCGGTGATTTCGGCGCAGCGACCTGGCAGCGGTGCCGATTTTGGGCCGCGCTTTGATCGCCGTGAAAATGGAAATCGCGGCAATGGCAATGGCAATGGCGAGCGAGATCGTCGTGGTGATGATGATCGTCGGCCACGGCCATCGTTTGCGCCAGTGCCACCGGTACTGCCCGCGCAAAACGTGCGGCCGGGACAAGGTCGAGGTCCGGTCTTCGATTCGCCGCAACCCAGCAAGCCGGCACCGCAGCCCGCAAGAGGCGGCGCGCTGCCAGTCACAGGCGTTCAGCCCGGCGGCTTTCCGACACCGCAGCCGCCGCGAACCAACAGCGCGCCGGTACCGGCACAAACGATGCCATTGCAAAATCCTTCAGCACCGTCGATGCCGTCGATGGATTCGCGCCCTGCCAACGTTGCACCCGTGGCACCAGTCGCACCAGTGAATCGGGACGCCACAAACCGGTCGACCAGCAACGACAACCGTCAGCGCGGCGATGACAATTCGCAACGACCACGCAGAGAGCGGCCAACTTCTGAGCGAGTGCCGACGCAACCACAGCCGCCTGTGACGACAGAACCAGCCAACCGCAGCATGGGTGACCGCGCGCCGCAAGCGCAGCCGCAGCAGCAACAACAGCAAGCACCGAAACCACATGCGGCACGTGAAAACGCTACCCATCCAGTCGCAGCACCTGTCGTGAAGGAAAAGCCTGTTTCCGCTGCGAAGGAGCCAGGGAACGACGGCAGGAACAAACCTAGAGAAGCCGAGAAGTAGAGCGCTGAATAGTAAACACAAGCACTGGTGCGGCTTAGCGGGCATATTTAGTCTGAAAGGCTCGCCAGTTCTTGAGCGCAGCACTGGGGGACATATTTTTTAGAGATCGCCATTTGACGGGCGTCTTCAGCCAACGTGCCCAGTATGCCTCGCCAAAGGCTGACCGACGGTACTTATCGCAACATCAGCTAACTTTCCGCTCCCAATAAGGCGGATCGCCAACGGTTTTTTTCATGAAGTCGATAAACAGCCGCACCTTCGCCGGCAGAAATTTGCGGTCCGAGTAAACGGCATGAATATCGCTGCCCGGCACGGCAAATTTTGGCAGCACTTCAATCAGTCGGCCTTTCTCAATTTCTTCCGATACCTCCCACGCGCTGCGCAATGCGAGGCCGTGGCCCGCGAGCGCCCAGCGGGTCAGCACTTCACCGTCATTGCAGTGCATGTCGCTGGCTACTTTTACGCTGATGTTTTTTGTCCCGTCGCGGAAAGCCCAGCTATCGGCCAGCCCATCTTCGGTCGCCGTGACGAGGCAATTGTGTTTGGACAGTTCGGCTAACGTGGTCGGCTTGCCGCGACGTTTGAAATAGGCCGGTGAGCCAATCACGACGCGATGGTTACGCGCGAGCTTGGTGGCGATGAGATCGGCATTTTTTAGATCAGCGATACGGATGGCGAGGTCCACGCGTTCGTTTTTCAAATCGACAATGCGTTCGGAAAGTTGCAGCGTCACATTGAGGTTCGGGTGCAGCTCGACGAACGCAGGAATGTGCGGCGCAATGTGCTTTCGGCCAAAGGCGGTCGGTGCCGACACGATCAATCGGCCAGTCGCACTGCGCGCACCGGCCGTGAGCGATTCTTCGGCCGCGCGCAGTTCGTTCAGGATGTTGCGCACATCCTCAAAAAACGCCATGCCTTCCTGCGTGAGGGTAATTTTGCGGGTTGAGCGCTTGAACAACTTTACGTTCAATTGCTCTTCCAACTGGTCGATGCGTCGGCCTATCATTGCCGGTGTGACGCCTTCATCGCGGGCCACGGCGGAAAGGCTCTCCGTTTTTGCCACATCGAGGAATGTCTGCAGTGCTTTTAATCTGTCCATCTCTGCTCCATAGCGCTGAGCGCGAAAGTATGAAATGCTTTTGTATTTTTGGCGATTATCATTGTTTTAGTATCGTAATACAATTTTGCTTTAATCGGAAGTTCTACGTAACACTTTTGACTATTTATTAGCGTGCGACCTTTCGACAAGCAAAACCAAAGGAAAATTTCATGACCACCAGCCTCCACATGCCTGCCGGCCTCTCGATCAGCGGACAAATGACGCCCGAATATTCGGCGTTGCTCACGCCGGAGGCGTTGGCTTTTTTCGCCAAGCTCGCCACCAAGTTTGAACCAACCCGGCAATCTTTGCTGGCCGCGCGCGCGGTGCGACAAAAAGAGTTCGATGCGGGCAAGCTGCCCGATTTTCTGGCTGAGACAAAACACATCCGTGACGGCAACTGGGTAGTGGCTGCCGTACCCGCCGACATTCAGGATCGCCGCGTCGAAATCACCGGCCCGACTGATCGGAAGATGGTCATCAATGCGCTCAACTGCGGCGCCAACACCTTCATGGCCGATTTCGAAGATGCCAATTGCCCGACGTGGGAAAACATGATCGACGGCCAGATCAATCTGCGCGACGCCAATCTGCGCACGATCACCTTCGAGCAAAACGGCAAGCAATACAAACTCAACGACAAACCCGCAGTGCTGTTCCCACGTCCGCGCGGCTGGCATCTGGATGAAAAGCATGTCACGCTCAACGGCAAGGTTGTCTCAGGCGCGATCTTCGATTTCGCGCTGTATTTTTTCCATAACGTGAAGACTCTGCTGGCGCGCGGCAGCGGCGCTTATTTGTATTTGCCGAAAATGGAATCGCATCTCGAAGCGCGTTTGTGGAACGATATTTTTGTGATGGCGCAAAACGAACTGGGCGTGCCACAAGGTTCCGTCAAAGCCACCGTGCTGATCGAGACCATCGTCGCTGCGTTCGAGATGGATGAGATTTTGTATGAACTGAAGCGACACAGCGCCGGACTCAACATCGGTCGCTGGGATTATATTTTTTCGGCGATCAAGAAATTCCGTTTGAACAAGGATTTCTGTTTGGCTGATCGCAGCCAAGTGACGATGATGGCGCCGTTCCTGCGCGCCTATGCACTCACGCTCGTGAAGACCTGCCACAAACGTCAGGCGTTTGCGATGGGCGGCATGGCAGCACAAATTCCGATCAAGAACGACCAGGCCGCCAATGATGCGGCGATGGAAAAAGTGCGCGTCGATAAATTGCGCGAAGTCACCGACGGTTGCGATGGCACCTGGGTTGCGCATCCGGGATTGGTCGCCATTGCCAAAACGGTGTTTGACGAACACATGAAAACGCCGAACCAGATTCATCGTCAGCGCGACGACGTGAATTACACCGCAAAGGATTTACTCGATTTTCGTCCCGAAGCACCGATCACCGAAGCCGGTTTGCGCAATAACATTCAGGTCGGCATTCAGTACGTTGGTTCGTGGCTGGGCGGCAATGGCTGCGTGCCGATTTTCAATTTGATGGAAGATGCAGCAACGGCCGAAATTTCGCGCAGCCAGGTGTGGCAATGGATTCGCTCACCGAAAGGCGTGTTGTTTGACGGACGCAAAGTCACCAAAGAAATGGTGTCGCCACTGATCGCGGATGAACTCACTAAAACACCCGGCATCGTTGGGGATGCGGTTTACGCGGCAGGCAAATACGCTGAAGGTGCCGCAATGTTTGAAGCGCTCGTCATGGACGACAACTACGAAGAATTTTTGACCTTGCCCGCGTATCGGGCAATTGCATAGTCGATTGCAAAGGGAACTTGGTTACTCAAGTTCCCAATCGCCAGCTCGGCTGCCCAATTGATTCACCGCGTCTTCGATCAACGCGCGCAATACTTCGTCGATGCCTTCGCGCTCGCTTGATCTGCTGGCGACGTCCGGCGTAAATCCACCCGTCGATTTACCGCGCCGCGCAAGCAAGTTATCCACTAGCGTGCCGACGCCCGCCACCGCTTTTGACGTTGCCTTCAGCGCCTTGCGGACATTGACTGCATCCAGCACTTCGCCAGTGCTGGCATCGAGCACACGCACGTCGATACCCAGACCATCGCTGGCGCTGCCGCCGCTCAATTGCAGACCGCCGATGGCCAGCCCATTTTCGCTGGTTGATTTTCCGACAGTCACTTCCGAGATCGTCGCCTCAAATATCACGCCGGCACCCTTCACCTTTTTCGTTGCTGCATCGCCCGTCGTCACGCCCTGCGCGTTGAGCTCGCGTTCGCGCGCAACACCTTCACCGATGCGCTGGCGTTCCAGCACACGAAATTTGCGCGTCTTCACGAGAGCAGTGGTGAACATATCGGTCGCCGCACGGGCTGGCACTTCTGCGACAGAAGAACGCATCTCGTAAATCGTTACCGAGATTCGCGCCGCTTTCTTGGCAGCATCCTTGGTGGCATCCTGCGCGAACGCACTCGTGCATAAGCTCGTCGCGCCCGTAAGTACAACCGCGAGCGCAATCGACACCGTGCCGCACGTTCGCGTCGCAGCAGCAAAGGATGAAGCAAAAATTTGTCGCATGAGTGTTCTCCGCAATGAAAGTTGGATTACTTGCAATCGCCCAAACGGGTGGCGGTGAGCTTGGTGCGCATGACGTTGTTGTTCATTTCATGCTGGATGACTTTCATGTCGAAGCTGAAGCTGTCCTCACTGACCGTGCCGGTGCCGTCAAAAGTCATTTTTGGGTCGGTGCAGGTGTACTTCACTGTCATTTCTTTGCCATTACGTTTCACGTCGGGCGGCGTGCAATTTTTTTGACCTTGCTGGTTCACGTAGGCGCTGTTGGAATCCACATCTTTTTGCGTCACGCATTGCTTGAAAGAAACAGGAATGGTGATGCCGAACACTTCCGTTTTGGTCGTGTATTCGTATTGCCCGGGCTTCATGTTTTGGGCGGCAGCGTTCAAGCTTAAAGCTGATACAGCAACGGCCAGCAATACGGAGAGGCGATTAGATGTTTTCATAAAGCTCCTGATATTCGATGGTGATTGTTTGGGTTGGGACGGTCGACAAACCCGTCCTTCCCTTAATAAGACGCGGCGCAGGGCTGATTTGCGACATTTTCATAATTAAATATGAAGATCGCCTATCCACGGGCGCTTTCAGCACTTTTATGCCTGAAAGCCACGCCAGTGCTAGATGTATAGCTTTTTTTATGCCCTGAATTCATTTCGCTTTCGAAAAATAGATCGACTGCAGGCAACCCGGATTGCAGCCTTTCACATCGATCTTCCATTCGATCTTGAAATCCGCTGTCGGGTCTTCGACGGTGCCGGCGCTGCGATTAGAGAATTCACAGGCGATACGCCAACGACAAATACTTTTTGAGCTTCATTGGCTAATTTTCGTGTTGAGCAAACCGTCGGCATAAACGAAGTCTTTCAATACCGTGTTGCGTGTGGTCTCGTTCTTTTCGTGCATCAGCTGAAATGCAGCGCGAATGCGGTCAGGATTGGGGTTCTTGGCGTTTTTGTCCGCGACCATTACGATCTTGGTGGTGATGCCATCCACGCTCGGAAAATAATCCACCCGGTAAATGGGCAAACCATTCATGGCGCTGGTGCGCGGTTGATCCAGAAAGCAGCTATAGCGGGGAAACTTCGAGAAATCTGTCTGCGGTTTTGATGTCGCGATCTTGCATTCGAACGCCACTTTGTATTGGCTGGCGGTGATCTGCGGAAACTCACCCGGCTTTACATCGATCTGCTTGACCGTCATTGATGCGCTGTCGGGCACGGTCAATTGCGCCCGCCCGGTAGTCACCGGCGATTTCAACTGCAGGCCATCGCGAGTCGGTTGTGCTGATGGCTGTGATGACGGCTGCGCTGACAATGGACTTTGTATTTGGGCGATTGCGTAGTTGGCCGAGAGCACGGCCAGGGAAAGCACGGTTGATGTGGTGAGGACTAAAGCGGGGTGGAAATTTGCTTGCATGGGATTCCTCTTTTGGGCGGCTGGAAATGGCACGCTAAGCTGGGATACGACGCGCGTCCCAGTCGCATTCGTAGCGTTATTCCAGCCGCGTGGGTAATCTATTATTTCTGTCGATCTTCAGCCTTGAACGTGCCGTCGATGACAATGAGTGCGGCCTTGGGCTTTTTTTCCTTCATCTCGAAACGAAATTTGCCTTCGATCACTTTGCCATTTACCGACGTGACTTCGAACGTGTTGTTTTTGCCAAAGCGGCTATCGTATTCCGCTTCGGGTTCACCAAACGGAACCTTACTCTCGCCTTTGATAAACCGCGCCTCGCAGCCATGGTTGCCGAAATCCTTCGCAATAAATTTGACGGGCTTGCTGTCGAAGCCGCGACAGATAACGCTTAGACGATCTATCGGCGTCTTAGGTGGCGGATAGGCTGACGCACCTTTGGTGCTGGCGATCAGATTGAGCACGCCTTTGGTCGGCATCAGATAGAGAATGCCGTCGTCATCGCTTTCGAAAACCTTGCCATCGATGGTCGCGCTCAGTTTCTGTGGTGTCGCTGCCTGCGCAGGTAATGACATTGCAACAATGGCCGCCAGAGTGGAAACGGCGACGGCGCATTTCAACAGTTTCGAATTGGTTTGCAGCATGAAGATCTCCTGTGTGGTTGATTGAAAGTTTGGCGAGGCTCAGCGCTTGGGATATACGTCGGACGAGCCGGTGATGCGGCAGGTCTTCATCTGGCCGATGTCGACTGCAGTTTTGCAGGCGGCAAACGAGCGCGCATCGTTGCACAGCATTTCATCTTTGCGGCCGAGGAAAGCTTTACAGGTTTTCAATGCGGCCTCGTCGACTTTTGGTGTTGACGGAACCGGCGCGGAAAGACCTAAGCCCCCCGGTTTTGGTATGTTGCTTGACGGGGCGCTGCCCGTGTTTGGTGGGGTTGCTGAACCTCCTTTTGCACTGGACAAGCTGCTCGAAGCACCTGAGGCCAATGCCGCAGCGACGCCGGGTGCGGTAGCGATGACCCCCTTGCCTAGACCGCTCGGCACAGAGCCGGTTTTGGGGTCTTGCTCCATTGCGACCAAGGTGCCAGCCAACACCGCTGACATTTCAAATTTGCTCGCCTGAAGCTGCGCGATTTTCTGATCGGCCTCGGTCGTCGCTTTGTTCGCGCTTGATCGCACCACACCGTATTGCAGCAGCGTTGCCATGGTCTGTTGGCGGAAAGTGCTGAACGCACTAACTAGATCCGACTCCTGTTTCTTTGCCGATTCCTCGCACGCCGCCTTTTTGTTGCAACTGATGGCCAGCACGCGCTTTTTCTCTGACTCGGCATGCGCTTCGATCACAAGCCTCGCGTTTGAGAGCTTGTGAATCAGTTTGTAAGACGTTCCACAAGCTTCTTCGCGGTTGGTTAGCGGTGCAAATTCGCCGCTGCCGTCCATCGGTCCCTTGCCGTCCCTGCAGCGTTCAAACATCTGCACGATCTGGGTGCCGCAGGCGGTATCCGAGCACGGTTTCTTGATCTCATCGACGGTTTGCTTGTAATTTTTTGCGCTGGCCTCCTTTGCGGCAGCGATACCCGCCGGCGACTTTTCATCGAGATAGCAACGATCAATTACCTTACCGACCACCGCCTGAATTGACTTGCAAACATCTACGCCGTTGGTCGTGGTGCAGCGTCCCGTAACCGTCGCGACTCCATCGTTTTGGCAGATCGGTCGCGGCATTGCCTTCGCACTCACCAAATGAGAGCATGTGAGTTCGGTTTGCGCCTTTGCCTCTGCCGGTTTTGCGCGACCTGCGGCGATCCACTCCTTAACACCGGTACCGACCGACACATCGGTGGAATTGCAGGCGTCGAGCTTGGTCTTCACTGCCTGTTGTCGGGCGAAGTCTGCGGCAGCCGGCGCATATGCGCCTGCGCGACTGAGTAGCTCGGCGCGAAATGCATCATCGATACTGTTGGTGACCGCAATCAAAGCCTGTCTGCGCGTATCGAGCAACTTGCTGCGGACCAGTTCGTCCCATGGCGGATACACCGCTTTTTCGGAATAGAATTTCCACGCTGCTTCCAGATTGGGCGTGGAGTACAGATAGGCAGACCCACCCACGCCAATCGACGCTTCAGCTAGCTGCTTTTTGGTAAACGGTGCCTGCGCTTTGGCGAATACCTCTTTCTTGTGGGCATCCCATGCAGCCTGCCCGCTGACTCTTGCCTGCAGACTTGCCGGCAGTCCCGGCGAACTCTCAAAGCCGATAGCGACAAACTCTACCGACCCTACCTTGCGCTCGTTACCGCAGGAACCACCAAAAAATTCATAGATGGCGCAACCTACGTCTGCCAACGCATTCACCACCGCCTTTCCAACTTCATAGGCCGCCTTGCCGATGTCATAAAGCAGCTTCAACGCATCGCAAACCGGGAAGCCGCCGGCGACGAAGGTGATGACGCTGCAGGCGAGGTCCAACGGACTTTGTCCTGCCGCCAGTTGAATGACGTCGTTGAACAGCTCTGCAATATCGCCGCCGCGCAAATCGAGATAGATCTCCAGCATCGAGCTGATCTGCGCCGCTGTACCGCCACCCAATTCGGAACCGGCATCAGACTTCAGGATTTCATTGGCGCAATTCGCAATGCCGGTATCGGAGCCGAGATCGCATTTATCGATCGCGGTAACGATGGGCGGCAGCATGCCCAACTTCAGCGGTGCGATGTAATTGTCCAGCCCGGCGCCGCTGGGCGGCGGCGGACCTAGCTTGGCAAGAATATCCAGGACATTCGCCTGTGTTTGTATAGGCAGTACCAGCGCCATCTGGAACACAAAGAAAGTCAGGAAGGCGCGCATCCACCACGATTGTTTGGTCGTTCGCGTCATATTCATTTCCGCACCCCACCGAATTTTTCAGCCAGCGCCGCTTTCAATTCGCCCAGCGTCGAACGCGAACCGTCCGGTGCTTCGACAATGGTGCTGTCCGGCTTACCTTTCAGCTGCTCGATATCGGCCTTGGTACGAAGTTTGATGGCCGGGCGACCGGCGTATTTGTTGGCCGCAGATGCCCCGGCGCCAGCCTGGGCAACCAGCATTTGGCGGATATTAGTGCGGGCTTCCAGCGCATCGAGTTGCTTTAGCTCGCCCGTGGTCATCTTCAGACCGTTAGGTAACTCCAGCACCGTGTTTGGCGCCATCGCGCGTGCGGTTGCGAGGTTGGTTGCATTCAACTTCAGCTGTGCGACAGCAACTGGGCGGGTGAAGGTGAAATCCATGCGCTTCAATTTCGCCGGCTTTCCGGACAAACCTTTCAAGGCCTCAGCAGTGGCAACAAACTGCGTAGCCTTGACTTTGCGACCGTTGCTCAGTTCGATCATTGAACCTGCTGGCAGCGTGCGCATTTGCGCCAGCGAGATTTTGCCGGGCACGAATTTGACGGCACCAGCAGTTGTCGATAGCGCAGGTGACGATTGAGACGTCGGGGCAGGCGTCGCGACGGGCGCTTGCAATGAGGATGATGGCGGCTGCAACGTTACCGGTGGTTTCAGAGGCACGCCCTGCGCGATCGCGCCGGGTAGCTGGCAGAGTAGTGCGGACAGCGATAGCGCCTCGGCAAAGCGTAAAAGCAGGCGACGGCAAATCGGTAAATCAGACATGGCGGATCCTTGGCGTAAATGGGTCACACCAGATCAGACGCAGTCGGCAGCGGAATTGCGACAGGGGCGATATAAATTACTGAAACACTAGAATTGGCGGGCGTTTACAGCCGCTTTTGCTCTGAGAGGTCCGCCAGGGCTAGAGTTTGTTTTTTTCTCGGAACTCGTATTGGTGCTGCGTCAGAACCCAAACCAGTTCGGCGCTAACGGCAATCGCGCAACCCGACCAGCACCCGCTTCCAGCGCGCGTAACGCACCCGCCCTATCGTTTGGACGGGCAATGATTGCATCAACGTAATTGATGATGTGGTAAACAGGATGCGCGTCGGTAAAGCGTAGTTTCGCCAATTTTCTGACCTCGAGCATCTCGGCGCGCGCAGCATCAAGCTGGCCGTCGAGTGCCAGCAAATAGGCATGCTGAGTTTTTGCGGTGGGTGAATTCGCGAGTGCCGGTACTTTTGCCGTGTGCGCTTCCACCGTATGCAGGGCCGCCTTGACGTCGCCCGTCCGCGCGGCGGCGCACGCCTCGATGGCGACGATCCATAACGATTCCGGGGTCGCCGAAGCCAAATTGAGCGCAAGTGCCAGCGCTTTTGAGCGGGCAAGCAACGCTGGCGTTTGCGGTAAATCCGCACGATCGAGCGCCACGAATTGCAGCTGGAGCAAACTGCGCAGTACGGTGCGTTGCGGCGGCTGATCCGATACCGGTAATCCAGCGAGCGCGCGCGCGGCGAACTTGGTTGCGAGCGCTTCATTACCGGCCAATTGCGCGCAGGCGGCAGTTTTTGCGAACACGTCAATCGTAAGCGGATGCGTTTCGCCGGAGACGCGCACGCGAAGATCGGCCAACCGCTCGTACTGCGCCGCGCACTCTGCATATCGGCCAGCCAAACGGCGAAGGTCACCTGAAAACCACATGACCTTCATCGTAAGTTCGGCTTCAGGACCCAGGTGCGAAATGAAGCCGGCAAGCGCGCCATCCACGCGTGGAATGGCCTCGGCCAGATTGCCCATCCGTGCCAGCGAAATGGCGAGGTTATTGCGGAGCGTCAACGCGTCGGAGCGTTTGCCGGGAGGCGGTGAATCCAGGAGCGGCTCAATCTTGAGAAAAATTTCCAGTTCTTCCTTGACCTTACTTAGCGCTCCCGCTACAACAGCACGCGAATTTTCTAGCTCCACGAATAGCCAGTCTTTCTCGCCGCGTTGCGCGATGACGGCAGCCCGGACTGGTGCGATCAAGGGGTCTATCTCGGCGAACTTGCCCTGCTTTTGCAGCGCGTAGGCCAGATTAACTTTGCCCATTACATTGGTCTCACTGGCAATGCCATCTACTTTTTCAAGTATGTCGAGTGACGCGCGATAGTGTTTCTCTGAATCCGGGAAGTTCTCGGTTTCCATTTTCGCGCGGGCAAGCTGATACAGAATCCGCGCATGCTCAACCGAACGCACCCCGTATTTTTTTGACACCGTCGCCGCCGCCTCCGTAAGCAAAGGGATCGCGGTTTGGGGTAGCGAAAGCCCCACGTATGTGCGTCCCAGCACAGCCTGCAATTCGGCCATTGTTTCTGGATCGTTCGCGAACTGCGCAGCCAGCGATTTGGCACCGGTATCGAGCACCTCTCGCGCGGTGAGTTTTTCGCCTTTGGTGTGTTCGGGGTCCGCACTTTCGAAGAGCGTCACCAGATATTGGTTTACCGCTTTGGCTTTTGCAGTCTCCGTCTGTGCTGATTTACTCGCCGCTGCCGCTGCCGCCTCAGACTGTCGTGCCAAACCAGCATTGCGATCTGCTTGTTGTTCGGCTTGCAGCGCCGCACCCTTTGCCCGATCACTTTCGGCCAGCGCCGCGGTGGCTTGCGCGGTGGCAATCTCCGCGCGCCGCCGCTGCTCCACGGCGACTTCTTTTTCCTGATCTGCGCGCTGAGCCTCTTCGCTGGCGCGCTCGGCCTGCCAGATGGCAGCCACCATACCCGCACTGACTGCAATGAACGCAGCAGTGGCCACGATGGCCAGCGCGCGATTGCGTTTGAGCCATAGCATGGTCATGTATTGCCAGTTGCCGCGCCGCGCCAGCACCGGCAAATTACCCAGCCAACGATCCAGATCATCGGCGAATGCGCTCACCGTCAAGTAACGATCCGCTGGATTTTTTCGCAGCGCTTTGGCGACAATAGCCTCCAGATCGCCGCGTGCTTTGCTGGCGTCAATGGGACGCAACCGCGCCGACGCGCTGTGGGGCTCATCCAGTGCGCGCCCCAGACTGCGCGCATCGTTGTGCACAATCGCGTGCTCGATGGCGACGCGCCCTTCGCGGCCGGGTTCGGGTTTGAACGGCAATGTCCCGGTCAATAATTCGAATAGCAACACACCCATCGAAAATACGTCCGCTGCGACCCCGGTGGGCTCACCCGTGATTTGCTCAGGCGCGCAGTAGCCAAGCGTGAATCCGCGGCCGGTCATACGTGTGAGCGCGGTGCCGTAGTCGTCGTCTTCGTCGTCGATGAGTTTGGCGATGCCGAAATCGAGCAGCGACGGTTCGCCTTTGTCATTCACCAGCACATTGGAAGGCTTGAGATCGCGATGTACGATCAGTTGCCCGTGCGCATGCTCGGCTGCGCGACAGACTTTCAGCATCAGCGCGACGCGCTCGGCGACACGCGGCGCGTGTTCAGCGGCCCATGTTGTGATCGGCGCGCCGTCGATATATTCCATTACCAGATACGGCTCATTTTTGTAGGTACCCGCGTCGAGCAGCCGCGCGATACCGGGGTGCGTCAGGCGTGCAAGCAGACGGCGCTCGCGCAGGAAGCGCTCCACCACTTCGGTCTTGCCCAAGCCGGTACGCAGAAACTTGATCGCCGCATGCCCTTCAAAATGGCCGTCGCGCCGTGCCGCAAGCCATACCGCGCCCATGCCGCCTTCGCCGATCTTTTTCTCAATGCGCCACGCGCCGACCTCGTCGCCCGCCTGCAATTGCAGATCGGTGCCGGTCGCGGCATCCAGTGTCGCTTCAAATTCGCGTGTGCCAACACCGATCAGGCTCGGCGGCGCATCGCGCTGCGGATCAGTTTGAGTTTGGTCGAGATCAATTTGCGCGAGCATTTTTTGCAATGCAGCGACGTGGCCGGGCTCATTTTGTTCCAGCGCGGCAAGCCACGCGGCACGCGCGTCTGCGGGCAAATCAACGGCTTCATCAAACAGCGCCGAGCGGCGCTGCCAGTCGGTCTTGTTCAACCGCAAAACCGTTCGCCGGTGCAGCAATTCACGGCGCTTCCTCAACCATGTCTTCGAGCAACGATTTGGCTTTTACCCAATCGCGATTCACCGTGCGGGCCGATACGTTGCGCAATGCCGCGATGTCCGCGACCGTCATGCCAACGAAGTAACGCAACTCGACCAACTCGTACAGGCCGTTGTCGATTTCCTTTAACTGCTCCAGCGCATGATCGAGCAGGAACCAATTGTCGCGGCCTGATCCAGCGATGGATTCAGCCTGCGAAAGCGTGACATGCACCTGATCGCCACCGCGCTTCTCGGCACGCTCGGCGCGCAGATGATCTAGCACCACCGAGCGCAACACTTTGCCGACATACGCAAAAAATTGCCCCCGCGATTCGCCCGCCATTCCCTCGCGCTCGGCCATGCGCAGGAAACCTTCGTTCACGAGCGCTGTGGTATTCAGGCTTGTCACGCCGCCTGCCGCATACAGGCGCGAGCGGGCAAGACGTTTTATTTCAGGGTAGAGCAGCGAATAGAGCCGGGCCGATGCCCCAGTGTTTCCATGCTGCAGATCGGCGAGCAATTGGGTGATCGGGCTCGATGATTCAGACTCAGGCGCCGGTGGT
>JANOQY010000574.1:0-3054 GCA_031414995.1 Betaproteobacteria bacterium | reverse complement strand
AGATTAAGGCGACGAAACAGCGATAGCTCTTTAATCAACTTGCGATAAATGGCTGAGAGCTTGCTGTTACCTGCCAATTCAACCAGACGGTCGTGAAATTTGAGATTCAGCAGATGATAGTGATAGGCATCTTTCTCTTTCACGGCTTTTTCCATCGCATCGACCATGCTGCGGATTTCCTTGATTTGCGCAGGGGTGATGTTTACCGCGAGCTTCCTGCCAACCAACTCATCCATGGCGGCACGCAGATCAAAAATTTCAATTGCCTCTTCGACCGCGATATCGCGCACAAACACACCACGATTTTTGGTGATGCGCACCAGCCCCGCTTCTTCGAGCATGCGAAAAGCCTCGCGTAGCGGTCCGCGCGAAATGCCTAGTTTGGCGGCGATGGTCAGCTCGGTCAGTTTCTCGCCGGGGGCCAGACGGCCCGACAGAATCAACTGTTCAAGTTCCGCATGTACGACACTGACCAGAGAGCTGCTTTGGAGCAAAGCAATGGTCGGATGGGCGATGATTTCTGCACTCATGGTTAGCATTTAACGCCATTTTTGGCAGATTGTCTACAATCGACAAAAAGCAGTTGACATCGTGTTCGAGGAGTCGATAGACTCAATCGTCAATTCGCACGACGGCGGAGGCGCTTTTTTTGCACCGTCACCAAAATGACACATCGTTGTCGCACAGTTCTGCACTCTCACTTAACTGAAGGGGAATTTGCATGAAACTCGCTTGGACCAAAATCATCTTTACCGGCCTGATGGGCATGATGTTCGCGTCAGCGGTATTGGCGCAAAAAACGCAATTGCTCGTCTACACAGCGCTCGAAACTGATCAGTTGAAAGCCTATGAACAAGGCTTCAACAAGGAATATCCGGATATCGAAATCAAGTGGGTACGCGATTCAACCGGCGTGATCACCGCCAAGTTGCTCGCAGAAAAGGCCAATCCACAGGCCGATGCCGTGATGGGTGTCGCTGCGTCCAGTCTGGCACTGCTTGACTCCAATGGCATGTTGCAGCCCTATGCGCCATCCAATCTGGCGGCAATAACACCAAAATACAAAGACAAGAAAAACCCACCAGCGTGGTTTGGCATGGACGTCTGGGGTGCAACTATCTGTTTCAACACGATCGAGGCGGCCAAGAAAAATCTGCCAAAACCTGAAACCTGGCAGGACTTGACCAAACCGATCTACAAAGGCCAGATCGTGATGCCAAATCCGGCATCTTCCGGCACTGGCTTTTTTGACGTGACCGCATGGCTCACCATTTTCGGCGAAAAGGGTGGCTGGGAGTACATGGACAAACTCCACGAGAACATCGCCCAGTACACGCACTCTGGCTCGAAACCCTGCACTTTGGCGGGGACAGGCGAATACCTGATGGGAATCTCGTTCGAATACCGCGCCAATAGCAACAAAGCCAAAGGCGCGCCGATTGACCTGGTGTTCCCGAAGGAAGGTTTGGGCTGGGATCTGGAAGCATTCGCGATTCACAAAGGCACCAAGAAACTCGACGCTGCCAAGAAGCTGGCTGACTGGGCATCGAGCAAGAATGCAGCAATTCTCTATGGCAAAAATTTCGCCATTACGGCAATTCCTGGTGTCGCTGAACCACTGCCCAATATCCCCAAGGACTACGAAGCTCGACTGGTTAACGTCGATTTCGTGTGGGCCGCAAACAATCGCGAGAAAATCCTCGCCGAGTGGACCAAACGTTACGACAGCAAATCCGAGCCGAAGAAGTAGCGTAATGGCAGGCGCTGGAGCCGGTGCGGCAACATCGAGCGCCGCTCCGGCGCTAGAGCTGTCGGGTATACATAAAAATTTCGGTGCGTTTCATGCGCTAAAAGATGTCGAACTCACCGTGCATCGCGGTGAGTTCGTTTGTTTTCTGGGGCCTTCCGGCTGCGGCAAAACGACTTTGCTGCGCATCATCGCCGGATTGGAAGTGCAAACATCCGGCACCATTAGGCAAAGTGGACGCGACATCTCCCGCCTGCCACCGGCTGATCGTGACTACGGCATCGTTTTTCAATCGTATGCGTTGTTTCCGAATCTCAGCATTTTTGACAACGTGTCGTATGGGTTGGTCAATCGCAGCAAGTCCAGTAGCGACATCAAAACGCGTGTCAACGAGCTCCTCAAGCTTGTCGGTTTACCTGACAGCGGCAGCAAATTCCCGGGGCAATTGTCCGGGGGACAGCAGCAACGCATCGCGCTCGCGCGCGCCATCGCAACGTCACCCGGTTTGCTTCTGCTCGACGAGCCGCTGTCTGCACTGGATGCCCTGGAGCGGGTGCGCCTGCGGCATGAAATCCGGTCGCTCCAACAGCGTCTTGGCATTACCACCATCATGGTGACGCACGATCAGGAGGAGGCACTATCGATGGCTGATCGCATCGTGGTGATGAATCATGGTGTGATCGAACAGGTGGGTTCACCGCTGGAGATTTATCGCGAGCCGGCTTCACCATTCGTGGTTGATTTTGTCGGCAAGGCCAATGTGCTTGAAGGAAAAGTCACGGCACCGGGTAGTTTGCTCGTCGGCGGCATGACGTTTGCCTGTGAGCAATGTGTGGATGTCGGTCAGACCGTGAAAGCCTATTTGCGTCCAGAAGACATCGTGGCGCGGCCAATTCAGGCAGGCGATACAAACGTAATCGACGCCCTGATCGAAAAAATAGAGTTTCTAGGCTCGTACTGCCTGGTGCGCGTCTCAGCGGTCGGGCTGCCGATGCCGCTTACGGTGTATCTCTCGCTCAATTTTCTCGCCGAGCAATCGCTGGTGCAGGGTAGCCGCCTCAAGTTGCGCATCCTGACTGAACGTCTGCGTTTGTTTGGGGCCTGACATGGCGGCTGTAATTGACAGCGTCATGTTGACAACCGTGAAACAGAAGGTGCATTGGACCGATCGCATCGGCCATGCCGTGTTGATTCTGATTGCTCTAGCGCTGCTCGCATTCCTCGCTGCGCCACTTGCCGCCATTCTCATGCAGAGCGTCGAGAGCAAGGATGGTGCATTCGTCGGGCTCGACAATTTCATCGCCTAC
>JANOQY010000573.1:0-2625 GCA_031414995.1 Betaproteobacteria bacterium | reverse complement strand
TTACCGACGCCCCACCGGCCCCGGTCACCTTCGCCTTTGCCAGAGCGCCCTTCTGCGCGAAAGAAGTAGAAGAATGGGTTTGCGACGCCGGGCTCATCGAACGGTTGTTCCGTGTTGCCAGTTAATCCCGATGTGCCGAAGTCCTCAAATACTAAAAACGCACAGGAATCGCTCGGGGCAGGCCTTTCGTGGAGTCCATTTCGCTTGGCTATGATGTGCGGCCATGCACCATCAAACCACTCTTTCCATTTTTGTGGTGGCAGCGCATTTTCGCCGTTGGCTAAGAAAATACGGACGCGAACTTGGTTCTCAATTCCCGCATCCAAGGCATTTTGGATACCTTCACGTACAAGTGCTTCTGCGGGATTGTCAATCGCATCAGTGGAAAAAAACTCACCGATTATCGGGTCTCTAGTTTGTTCACCTGCTTCTTGTTCACGAAAATTCCACTGCACGGATTGGCCTCTTTTATTGATTTTTCTTTACAAAGTACCGTTTCTTTCTCATCGACTTCAGGCGTCCAACTGGATACCCATGCGCTTCATGAATATTGGATACGCGGCCTCATAGACGCGATTGCCGTTTTCAGCAAACATTCGATTAAGCGTCCGGCGTACGTCATACACTTCCTTCGCATTGAACATTGGCTCGTTGTTTGCAATTAGTGTCAATTCTGAAGGATCGTCATCGGGGTGAAAAAGCAAGTCGTTCACGGACATTTCCGCGAACCAATTCAACATGCCGTCAAACGTATAGTTTTTACATGCGGGAATACGGCTGACGTTTTTCATGGCTTCTCTTGGACGGTTACTACGAGGATGGAAAATGATAGTTGGTTATGCGCCTCAAAGATAAATACAACATCAATTCGGCAACTGGTTTTGTCACTTGTATAGCAGTTTAGTCCGGCGAGATTTATCTGTCGCGTTGAGGATCACATCTTGCGGTTCAAGAATTGAGTTTCGGTGTGACGAATTCACAAAAACGAAATCCCGCTGAAATGGGTTTCTTGTGACGTTGATCTGGACACTACGCTGCCATTTGCGCACGCCAACCCCGTGCTGTCTTCGCAAAAAAACTTTTCTCATGCGCTGGCGCGTCATTCTCATCCAAGCCGCGAACCAACTCCTGAAGGTTAAGACTTCCACCTGCATGCTCAATGAAGTAAGCGCGGAGTAGAAATTCGGCGGCTCCCGAAATATCACTTTCGTCTTTTTCCCATCGTGCTACCTGTTGGGACGTAAGGCCAAGCAGCTTGCCTAGTTCCGACTGGGTAAGATTCATGTGCGTACGCAGGAATCGAAGTTCCTTCGCGGAAAGCACTTTCTTGCGCTCGGCTAAATTGCGACCAATCGCCAAATGCAAGTCGTCAAGTTTTTTTATGGCGGTGCCTTCGCCATGTGACGTTTTTACGATCTCGTAGCCGCTCATCAGATAAACATCGTCCAAGCCGCAGGCGGTGTAGTGCAGCGGCGCTTGATCTTTCTCACCGCCATGCCTCCACGCCACAGTTTTTTTCATGACAAGTCCTCCCATTCCACCGTTTTCACAAATAGCTTACCGCTCTGCAAGATGACGGTTATTACACCCGCAGTCCTGCCACCTTTGATCTTCAACGTCACTTTGCATTTCCACTCGTCTTGTGCCGTTTGTTCTGGAGTTTCATCGACGTAGCCTGTGCGCAGGACGCGGAATACATCGATGTCAAAAATTTCCCGTTCGGCCATTCGCTCCAAGGCGTGATTACCCAAAATCACGTTTTCGGTAATGAGAGCAATTTGTCGAATGCGCTTTTCAGCGATTGCCGCAGTCAGCTTTATCCCGACAACTTTCGCGCTTGTATTCGGCGGACGGGTTTTTGGCATAGCTATCATAATGATAGGCCGTCCTCAGCTTGTCAAGCCCTCACCCTGGCCCTATCCCTGAAGGAGAGGGCATGAGCTGGTGAAATGCGGGCAGGCCGTTTCGATTGTCGATAAAAATATAAAAACACAAGCATCCACGCACCTCCCAGCATATTTTTGCCACAAGCACCGCGCCAGTGCTAGAGCTTGCCAATTCAATACAATCCACACCACTCACCCCGGCCACGGATCGTCACAAACGCCCGAGGGCCACCGGCGTACAATATTGCCTTCTCTTCATCACACCATTCCCACACCCATGAAACGCGAAACTTTCCCCTTCCCGGTTGTTGTTCCGAACATCAAAGCCCACGCCAAACGCCGCGCGCGTCTGGCCAAAATTTTGAAGGAAGGCGTGTTGTTATTGCCGACTTCGCCCGAGGTCGCGCGTAACGCCGACGCGCATTACGATTACCGCTGGGATAGCGCGTTTTATTACCTCACCGGCTTCCGCGAGCCGGAGGCGGTGGTGGCGATCACGCTGGGCAAGAAGCCGCGCCAGATTTTGTTTTGCCGCGAGAAAAATATTGAACGTGAAATCTGGGATGGCTTTCGTTTTGGTCCGACGATGGCGAAGGAAGTTTTTGATTTCGACGAGACCTATCCGCTCTCCGAATTGGAGGCCCGCATTCCCGATTTGATGGCCGATGAGGCTGTCATTCATACACCGCTGGGCGCATCTGCTGAGTGGGACGCTTCGGTCACGCGCTGGCTCAACGCG
>JANOQY010000572.1:0-11393 GCA_031414995.1 Betaproteobacteria bacterium | reverse complement strand
GGCCCGAATAACGTCACACAAACCGGGATATTGAATGCACCCGGGGACGCGTTATCGGCGTCAGCGTCACGTCGCTCGGCGCTGAATGAAACGGGGGGTTTTGTTGCCCCCCGTGTCGGGTTGCAGCCGGTTCATCTGTTGGACATCAGCGAATCAGGGCTGGGCTTGGAAATGAGCACCGAGGATGCCGGATTTGTTGAGGTTGATGAATTGATTGCGGTACAAATCGAGGAAGGCAGACCCTGCGTACTTGGTATCGTCGCCCGAAAAACCAGTGCGCATCACAAGCGCGTGACGACTGTTGGGGTCAAAGTGCTCTCGAAGGTGCCGCTGCGCGCAACGCTGGAAATGGTCAATGATCGTCTGGCCAGACAATCGGCGAAGGGGATTTTTGTACCCGGTAAGGCCGAGCATGGATTCGCTGATTCGATCATCGTTAGCGATGCTATTTACAAAGCCTCGCCAACATTGAGTGCGATGATTGCGGCCGGTGTGTTTCACCTGCGTCTTGGTCGCGTCCGTCAACAGGGACCGGGCTGGAAGCTGGCTGCCGTGGAAGTCAGAGTCGCCCGATAACTGATCTAGCGGCAAACACGCCGCCGACGTGATATTTCAAGCTAGCTGTTCAGTGTGAGCGCCAGCACGGTTAACCAAAAAGCGCTGCCCAGCATCGAGGCCCAGAGCATGCCAGTGATTGCGTGAACGTGCTCTTGCTGAGAGCGTTCAGGGTTCGCCAAGTTTGCTTGTTCCGATATAAATGTCCTGTTCATGAATACTTTCCCCTTGGGTGATGGAGACGTCGATCCTTTTGCCAACGAACGTGCGACGCCCACTTTGCTATTGCTGCCCATTGCTTGAAAGGTGGATCGCGCAACCTGCAGACACACATTCAGTATGCATGGCAGTCGAAGATTCAAACTTTCGAAAAGACCGGGAAAAGCCTGCGATTTCCCCGGAACTGAGGGCGGCAAAAATGCAGAAATCAAGCGAAGTTGATTGTTAGTGGAGGCGGCTGAATAAACCTCAGACTGAGCGATATTGGCTACCATTGTCGACTGCGATTGCATCATGCCTGCTCCACTAGTTGCGTTGGCAACACCCGCTCCCGCACCCATTCCGGTGACGTGCGCAGCAATTTGGCAATATCGGCGAAGTCATCGGCGAGGGCCGGGTCAACCTCCGAATTTGCAAGGTGGCGTGCCAGGTTAGCGGCGAGGACGACATTTCTTACCTGTGGTGATTCTGCGTGCGCATCGTCGGTCAATTTTTTCACCAAACTCGACAGATGCCATTCCTCCATGATGGCAACTTCCAGCTGGTTGCTGGTGATACCGAGAATCAATTGCTGTGCGTCACGGGTACGGGTGCCAGGGTCTGACGCCAGCATGGCCTGCAATCGTAAAGACAGCGTAGGCGCAAATACCCAGATAAGCATTTCGGCGACATCATGCAACATCGCCGCTTCACCGATGACCTGAATATCGAAATCGTTTCGATAGCCAGCCCAGTCGCGGGCAAAATCGGCCGCTGCCAATGATCGTGCGAGTACCTGTTGCAGCCCGATGATGGCTTCGGGTAAACGGGCCAGGCGCGTTTCGACTGTGTCGAGATTGCTAAATTGTCGAAAGAAAGGCGCAATGCCCGTGCTGACAATCGCGGTTTCAACCGTTTCGATTTCGTTGCCCAGGGTCGAGCGGGTGACGCGCATGTTTTGCGCAAGATGCTTGCCAGCCCAAACGAGAACCTTCAATGACATGAGTGGGTCCTCGATCACCAC
Organism: Betaproteobacteria bacterium; assembly: GCA_031414995.1. Lineage (GTDB taxonomy): Bacteria > Pseudomonadota > Gammaproteobacteria > Burkholderiales > Usitatibacteraceae > UKL13-2. The sequence continues at coordinate 9,616 of JANOQY010000572.1, read as the reverse complement.
ATTGGAAATATCGCGTGGCGCGAGATCGTCGATATTTTTGTGCAGCTCCACGAGAGCGACGCTCGTGCGAGCGAGTACGGGAAGTTCAATTCGCTCAAAGTGGCGAATCCAGTCTTCTGTATGCGGCAGTGCGGTCTCAATAAATGACATGTGCTTGTTGTTGGTTGCTCGTAAGTTGGTTGTCGGTCTCGGCCACAGGTTCTTTAGCATGTTGTGCGTTTATTGACTCTTGTCGGTCACGGATGGCGTCTGTTGAGTTAACTTGCATTGCACAAAGGTTTAAAACAGAATCGATACTAATATTTGAAAAAATCGAACGTGCGTTATGGTTTGCTGTAGGTCAGCTACAAACACCAAGCATGTCATCAGGCACGGTCACAATTTTTCGTGACCGAGCGCCGCACTCAGAGATTGGTCACTGACAAATGCTTCCTAATACGCATAACGATGAAAAATCTGCTGAAGCCGATTTAACGTTAACGCGTGGTGTTCTTGTGATCGATGATGACGACACCCAGCGCGAATGGCTGTCGCGCATTCTGGCCCGCGCTGGCGAAACGATGATCTTTACCGCAACGGGTGGCGAGGAAGCGCTCGAATGTTTGCGCATCAACGCGGCCCGTATCGGCTTGGTTATCTGTGACTTGCAAATGCCCGGTGTGGATGGCATGGCGCTGCTTCGACGTATTGGTGAAGCTGGCTATAATCCCGCCGTGATCATCTCCAGCGGATCAGATCCAGCCATACTGCGAAGCGTGGAACTAATGGTTAAGGCCGTTGGACTGACTGTGCTTGGATCACTGTCAAAACCGGTCAAGCCGGTGTCGCTGGAACGCTTGCTGCATCTGTATCGCGACGCAGCGATCACCACACTAGATGCGCAAGACGTAGAGTTGACGCTAGTCGATATTGAACGAGGACTTGCGAATGGTGAGTTCGTGCCTTATTTTCAGCCCAAAGTTGATTTGGTAACCGGCGCACTTGCTGGCGTCGAGGCGCTCGTCAGATGGATTCACCCGGTGCATGGCGAACTGTGCCCGGACGCATTCTTGCCGCTGATTGAATCTCAAGGGAAAATGGCACAACTCACGCAGGCAATCCTTGTGGCGGCAATCAGACATGCCGCTGAATGGCGAAAGCTGGGTTGGACTTTCACCATGAGCGTCAATCTTTCGCTTTCGGCGCTGGACAATCATTTCTTTTGTGAGGATTTTAAGGCGCTTCTGGACCCGGTCGGTCTGGAGCCGCGGGACTTTACTTTTGAGGTGCTCGAAACTGCCGCCATGACCGATGTGGGGCGCACCCTGGAGACCATGGCGCGTTTGCGTTTGAACGGTTTCGGTTTGGCAATTGATGATTTTGGCACCGGCTTTTCGAGCTTGGAGCAGCTATCGACTATCCCATTCACGGAACTAAAGATAGATCGCTCATTTGTTCATGGTGCATCACAAGCGCCACGTTTGGCAGCAGTGGTCCGGTCTTGCATTGATCTGGCGCATCGTCTCAATCTCAGGGTGGTCGCAGAAGGCGTCGAGTCACAAGATGACTGGCAGTTTCTTGTCGGTGCAGGAGCTAACGAGGCCCAAGGTTATTTCATCGCCAAACCAATGTCCGCTGAGCAGCTACTTTTGTTTGCAGATCAATGGACCGGTATTAATCCGCGCGATCAATGATCCTGTGGACTAGTTCGAGCACCAACGCGCTCAACACACGTCGCTACTCACCCCCCGCCCCACTAATTGGAGGAACATCATGCGATCAATTCAACTGGCTCATGCTGTCGTTGTGTTTTACTTACTGGCAGCGACATCCTCGTTAGCAATTGCGCAGGAATCGACTAATCGTAAAGAAATGAAACGGGCAGATTTATCGGGCGCGCCCGGCATGGAAGTGGTCGGTTCCATTGTTGAATATAAACCGGGCGCGGTAATGGCGTCGCACTTTCATCACGGTGTCGAAACAGCGTATGTGATTCAGGGGGCGATGATTCAATTACCGGGCAAGGAAGCCAGTATGTTGGAAACTGGTGCGGTGCTGATGAATCTTCGTGATGTCGTGCACGGCGGGTTCAAGGTGATTGGCGACAAACCGTTAAAGCTCTTTACCGCGCACATCGTCGACAAAGGCAAGCCGCTTTACGCTGAGCCAAAATAGGCGATATCGTCGGCATATAAAACCATGAATAAAACTCTCTCTACCGCCTTCAAGGTTGCCTCCGCAATCGCGATCCTCGGTTGGCTGGCATTGTTCGGCTATCCGCTCTGGCCGCAAGCCGGACGCATCTTCGTGTTTTCGCTGGTGCTCGTGCTGCTATGCGCGATGTATATTTATTTCTTGTTTTTGGCCAAGCGTCTTGACGAGCCCGGCACCAAGCCGAGAGGCGGTTTCTCATCGCTTTCAGGTGTGGTCAGCTTGTTCAAGTCACCTCGCGCAGTGTTGGCCGGATGGATTCATTTCCTGGCCTTCGATCTGATGGTGGGGCTTTATATCGTCACCGATGCGGCGCGTCTTGGCATCACGCATTGGTGGTTGCTGCCGGCACTTTTCCTCACATTGATGTTTGGGCCGGCGGGGTTGTTGCTGTATCTGGCGATTCGTTATGTGGTCTCGACTAATGCGGCAATGATTACGTTGCTTTGAAACGCCGTGCACTACTGGCGCCGATCAAACGATCTTCACGCTCAGATTGGGTAATTTATCGATGTGGCATTCGATCACGTCACCCTTCACCACCGGCCCGACATTTTCCGGCGTGCCTGAGTAAATGATGTCGCCAGCCATTAATTCAAAGGCTTCGGAAAGCTGGCTTATTTGTTCCGCCACATTCCAGATCATCTGATTCAAGTTTGCGCTCTGCTTGACGGCGCCGTTTACGTTGAGCCAGATTGCGCCTTCTTTGAAATGGCCGATCTGGCTCGCGGGATGCAACGGTCCGATCGGCGCTGAACGATCAAAACTCTTGCCAATTTCCCAGGGCTTTTTCTGGTCCCCCATGCCGCGTTGCAAATCGCGCCGCGTCATGTCCAATCCCAATGCGTAGCCGTACACACAATCAAGTGCTTTATCCATTGGTATGCTGCGCCCACCCTTATGTAGTGCGGCAACCAATTCAACTTCGTAGTGGTAGTTTTTGGTGAGTGTAGGGTACGGGTGATCAGTCACACTGCCCACAGAAACAAACTGAATTGCATCGGTGGGTTTCTGGAAAAAGAACGGTGGCTCGCGGCTCGGATCCGACCCCATTTCACGCGCATGCGCAGCGTAATTGCGACCAATACAATAAATTCGTCGGACTGGAAATTGGACATCGCTGCCGACCACTGGAATCGTAATCTGCGAAAGGGGAAATAAGGTTTTCATCGTCCTGCCCGCTCCTGCTGGAATGGCGCAACCAGCCAACGCACCAAGTGCGGCGACTGCGCCGGTTTTCATTACATCGCGGCGATTCTTTTCGCTCATGGCAATGTCCCTAGTTATGTTTTGTCGCGCAAGTTTATTCCAAACAGGCAAGCGGCCTCTTGAGCGCGATCAAATGGCAAAACACCAGCTATGGGCCCAGCAATATTGAAAAAAGTTTTCCGGTGTTTCCGTTGGCCGTGCCAGCAGTTGTTGATCCGCCAACTGCATAAAACCGACCGTTCAACGCCGCGCCCGTCACACCGTGCACGGGCACAGGCAGACTCGGGCCGATCCGCCAGAGATCTGCGCCTGCGGTGTAAATCTCGACCGACGGCTCAACGCGTACGGGAGCGCTAAGTACCTCGCCCCCGGCGATCACGATTTGGTCGCCAACCACGGCGGCAGCGAATCCCCCACGTCCGCGATTGATTGACGGCCCGTTGCGCCAGCGCTCCGTGACTGGATCATAGATCGATACGGCAGTAGTCTCTGGGCTGCGACCGCCAATCATCCATATCTCGCCCATGAAAGCGACCACCTGAGAATGGTCGCGCGGGCGCTGCGGCAGTGCGCGGGCGATAAGGCGCACCACACGTTGTGCGGGATCATATTCCTGCAGCGCGCCGGTCTCACCACCAATATACGCGCGACCATTTAGCGCCGCCGCTTGACTGCCGAAGTTAAAGACGGTGATCTCGGGTCGCGCGTCCCAGCGATTGGCTGCAACGTCGTAACGAAACGCTGCTGTATTTTCGTCGCCGCCGGGATTGACTGCACCGCCGGAAAAATATGCACCGCCGTCGATTGCGAACGCAGCCAGATGGTCCCGAGCACCGGGCATCATTGGCAGCACCGACCAACTGTTGGTGGCTGGGTCGTAGCGTTTGAACCCGCGCAAGTCGCCGAACCCACCCATCAAATAGAGCTTGCCATCCAACACGGCTGACGCATGCTCCGACTGCGCAGGTTGCGGGGCCGCAGCCGCTTCGGTCCACGTGCCGTTGGTAAGCGCCGCGGGCGCGGCATCGAGACAGGTGGCGCCCGCCAACGCCGCGAGTAACGTGCCGACTCGGCTGGCGGTCCCGTAGCCGGGCAGGGCGGAGGCATAACCGACCTCGATCCTATTGCACGTGGTGAATAAAAAAGACAGGCTGCCCCAGCGTAATCGTTGCACTGCGGCGGGGTTGAATCCGCTGCCAAAGCGTGTGCCAGCTGTGATGATGTTGTCGGGAATGTCGAGACGATTGCCATTGCGCGTCCCAACACCAATGGTCCAGGCTTGTCGACCCTGCGGGTCGTATGTGAACCAGTAAACTAAAGCACGCCCATCGGCCAGTTCTTCGATCATCCAGCCTTCACCCGAGCGCGCGGGAACATACCATGCGCCACTCTTTGCCTGCATGCCTGCGAGCGCCCTGGCGCCGGAAACAGTCAGCGTGCGTCCACCATCGCAATTGAGTTGATCCAGCACTGTGAGGCGGGTCATGCTGCGTTCACCGCTGCCATACGCTGCTGGTCCGGTGTAGCGCATCGTCAGGGAATTGCAATCGCGAAATTCCAATTCCATTGTGCCCCAAGCGACGTTACGAATGCGGCTTGCATCGAACGCATCGCCAAACACGCCACCCTGAGGTTGATAGACGACGGGGAATTTGATCTTGCTGCCTTCAACGGACCCCAAGTCGGTAATCATCCAGGCTTGATCGCCGCTCTCGCCGTTTGCGGGGTAGGTAAACCAGGTGACCAGCGCTTTGCCGTTGGGCAGGTACTGGAGCACGATGCCCTCCCCATCGCGGGATTGGTCGTACCACGATCCGCTCACGGCGGGGCCGGGCCAGTAGGGACCGGTAGTTGCAATCTGTGCCGAAACCACGGTGGAGGCCGCAAATCCAATAAGCACAGAAAGAACAAACAGAATTTGACGAATCATGGCGAGACCTCCGAAACGAGGGACCCTAAGGATGCCCGTTGCGACGCATTGCGTCAATTTTTGTCAAGGCATTCGAATGGCCAGACACAAGCACTGGCGATCCTCACAGGCTATAAGTGCCTGAAGAACCGCGCCAGTTCCTGTGTTTGGTTTTTCTTGATGCAATTGACCTGATGTACGAACCCGCACAATGTCAAGGAACGCCATCCTCGCTCGTGGTAAAACGCTTCAGTATCAATTCAAACGGAGTGGACCTTGAGCAAACATAAAATCGCCGTCATCGCAGGTGATGGCATCGGTAAAGAAGTTGTTCCCGAAGGTATCCGGGTATTGGAGGCGGCGGGCCGCAAATTCGATATCCAGTTTCAGTTCGATGAAAAACCCTGGAGCTGCGATTACTACGTCAAACACGGGAAGATGATGCCCGATGATGGCCTCGCCGAGATTCGCAATCACGAAGCGATATTTCTTGGTGCAGTCGGTTTTCCAACGGTGCCTGACCATCTATCGCTCTGGGGACTGCTTATCCCGATTCGCCGCGAATTTCAGCTTTACGCAAATATTCGTCCCGTAAGACTGATGCCGGGCATTCCGTCGCCGTTGGCAGGCCGCAAACCCGGTGACATTGATTTCTGGGTCGTGCGCGAAAATAACGAAGGCGAGTATTCCTCCATTGGCGGGCGGCTATACGGCGGCACTGAGCATGAAATTTGCATGCAGCAAACCATTTTTACGCGTCGCGGCGTAGATCGCATTCTGAAATTTGCGTTTGAACTCGCGAGCACGCGACAAGGAAAGCATGTGACGTCGGCCACCAAATCGAACGGCATTGCCATCACGATGCCTTACTGGGACGAGCGCTTCAAGGAAATGTCGGCCAGATATCCAGACATCAAAACCTCGCAGTACCATATTGATATTCTTACAGCGCATTTTGTGCAGCATCCGGACTGGTTCGATGTGGTCGTGGGCTCAAATCTATTCGGCGATATTCTTTCCGATCTGGGTCCGGCATGCACCGGCACTATCGGTATCGCGCCATCGGCGAATCTGAATCCGGAACGTGAATTTCCGTCTTGCTTTGAACCCGTGCATGGTAGTGCACCAGATATTTACGGCAAAAATATCGCCAACCCCATCGGCCAGATATGGTCGGGGGCGATGATGCTGGAACATCTTGGGCATAAAGCGGCGGGAGATGCTATTGTCGGGGCCATCGAGAAAGTGCTTGTCGACGGCCCGCGCACCCGTGACATGGGCGGCACTGCCAGCACGGCGGATGTTGGGCGTGCAATCGCGGACGCGTTGTAAGATATTTTCAGGTTGCAATCGTCACCCATAATAATTTTGAGGAGAACCATCATGAAATCAAGTGCGATACGCGCAGCGTTGATGTCGGTAGTTGCAATGAGTGCTCTGGGCACATTTGGGGGTGGCGTTGCTTACGCGGCCTATCCTGAAAAACCAGTGAGGTACATCATCCCTTTCGCGCCTGGCGGTGAGTCCGATATCGCGGGACGATTCCAGCAACTGGTATTCAAGAAAAAATTCAATCAGGAAATGGTTATTGAATCCAAGCCGGGCGCGGGAGGGGCGCTTGCGTGGTCTCAAACCAATACCTTTCCGGGCGACGGCTACACTTGGATGAGTACCAATTTGCCGCACTTGGTGCTTCAGCCGCTGGAGGGCGTGGTTCAATACAAAACAGAAGATATCAACAACGTCTGCTTTTATCACTACACGCCGGACGCAATCGTTGTTCGCTCTGAGAGCCCTTACAAGACTTATCAGGATTTAGTAAAGGCGGCGAAAGACGTGCCTGGTGCTGTCACGATTGCAGGCTCAGGTACCAATTCGGCGAATCATCTTGCGACTGAGAGATTCAATGGTGCTGCTGGCATCAAGACCACCTATGTGCCGTTCAAAGGTACTGGTGATCTGGTAGCCTCGCTCCTCGGCGGACACGTCAGCATGGCGATGTCGTACGTGACACTGGCGATTGCCCAAAAAAGTAAAACGCGCATGCTCGCCATAGCAACGGAGAAACGCCACCCACAATATCCTGATGTGCCGACCTTCAAGGAACTCGGAATCGACTGGGTGGATGGCGCCTACCGCGGCATAGCATTGCCGAAGTCTGCAACGGCCGAAATGCGTAAACAAGTCTCCGACATTTGTCTTGATATCAATAAAGACGCAGACTTCCAGAAGCGCATGGCTGACGGCGGATTTGAGTTGGTCGATATTGGTGTCGACAAGATGGCGGCCTTCATGGCTGAGCGCGCAAAAGTTTACACCGAGGCCGCGAAGCGAATGGGATTGTTGAAGTAAGCGCGGCAAGTGTGAGGACGTCGGCATGCAATGCTAAAATCGCGAAAAAATATTGGGTCTGTCAGAGGGAGGGGAAATGAAACTCAAGAATCCTAAAGATTTTTGGTCGGGCGTCATGTTCGCGTCGATTGGATTTGCGTTCGCGATCATTGTCAAATTCTATGAATACCCGATGGGCACTGGCAGTCGCATGGGGCCGGGTTATTTCCCGTTTGTGCTTGGCATCATCATGGGTATCATCGGGATCGTGATCTTGATTCAATCCTTAGCGAGCGAAGGGCCAGCGGTGAGTAAGTTTGCCTGGAAGCCGCTATTCTGGATCCTCGGTGGGGTCGTGCTGTTTGGCTTGATCGCCAAACTCGCCGGACTTGCGGTCTCGATCCTCGCGCTGGTCGTTATTTCATCCTACGGTGGTGACCAATTCAGGATAAAAGAGGTCGTCATCAGCGGCTTGATCCTCGCTGTGTTCTCGGTCGGGGTATTCGTGTACGGACTCAAGCTACCGTTCCCGATTTGGCCTTCTTTCATTAGCGGCTAAGGGGACCCTCGTGCAAGAACTTTTATCGAATTTGGCACTTGGTTTTAGCGTCGCGCTGACACTGAACAACCTCATGTATTGCTTCATCGGCTGCATCCTCGGCACCTTGATTGGTGTGCTGCCGGGTATCGGGCCGATAGCCACTATTGCGATGCTGTTGCCAGCAACGTTTACGTTGCCGCCAGAATCGTCATTGATCATGCTCGCCGGCATTTACTATGGCGCGCAATACGGTGGCTCCACCACGGCGATTCTGGTCAACCTTCCAGGGGAGTCATCGTCGGTGGTAACGGCACTCGATGGGTATCAAATGGCCCGACAGGGGCGCGCTGGCGTCGCGTTGACAACAGCGGCGTTGGCCTCTTTTTTTGCGGGGACGGTGGCTACCGTCCTGCTGGCGGTTGCGGCACCGCCTCTGGCACAAATCGCTTTCAAATTTGGACCTGCGGAATATTTTTCTCTCATGGTGCTGGGCCTGATTGCAGCCGTCGTGCTTGCGCATGGTTCTGTCATCAAAGCAATCGGCATGATTTTGTTGGGGCTGCTACTCGGCTTGGTAGGAACGGACGTGAATTCAGGCATGGCACGCTTCAGTTTCGGCATCCCTGAGCTGTCAGATGGCATCGGCTTTGTCGCGATTGCGATGGGCGTTTTCGGATTTGCCGAAATTATCAAGAATCTCGAACAAGGCGAAGCGCGAGAGGTATTTACCAACAAGGTCACGTCGCTATGGCCGACGAAGAAAGACGTCAAGGATGCGTATCCAGCGGTATTGCGCGGCACGACGCTTGGGTCGTTGCTTGGAATACTACCCGGCGGCGGCGCGGTACTTGGTGCGTTTTCAGCATACACGCTGGAAAAAAAGATTGCCAAAGATGCCTCAAAATTCGGCAAGGGCGATATTCGTGGCGTCGCTGCGCCGGAAGCGGCCAACAATGCTGCTGCACAAACTTCCTTCATCCCGCTGCTCACGCTCGGTATCCCGCCGAACCCTGTGATGGCACTGATGGTCGGTGCAATGATTATTCAGGGTATCCAGCCCGGGCCACAGGTGATGACAGAACGCCCCAATTTGTTTTGGGGAATGATCGTGTCGATGTGGATCGGCAACCTTATGCTGGTCATTCTGAACCTGCCGCTAATCGGCATGTGGATCAAATTGTTGAAAGTGCCGTATCGATTGCTTTATCCCGCCATTCTGGTGTTCTGCTGTATCGGCGTGTATTCGCTCTCGAATAGCCCGTTCGATGTCCTAATGACCGCGCTATTCGGCTTTATCGGCTATTTGTTCGTGAAGCTTGAATGTGAGCCTGCACCGCTATTACTGGGCTTTATTCTCGGCCCGATGATGGAAGAAAATCTGCGCCGCGCCATGCTCCTTTCGCGTGGCGATCCGATGACATTTGTCACGCGGCCTT
>JANOQY010000571.1:0-5576 GCA_031414995.1 Betaproteobacteria bacterium | reverse complement strand
ACGCGCACCGCAATGGGTTTCACTGATGCAGAACGCGCGCAACTGGCGCTTAAAGGCATCAGCGGGAAACGCCTGACCTATCGGCGGACTAAAGGCGCGCAAGCCTCCGTGTAAAGACGAACCCACCTAAGCAGTGGGTTTTTCTTTTGGCGTATCCTGTTTCCACAACCAAGAGGGAACCATGACGCCGAAATATGAATGGAACAAAGACCAGCCCACCCCGACAAATGTGCCAGAACAAAAGGACATTGAGGAAAGCGTTTGGTATGCAATCGACATTCAGCCGTCGTTGCGTGAAATCAAGCCAACGATAACGACCGTCTACCTGCGCTATAACCTCATGAACACTGGCGTTGAAGGCACAGCACGCAACGAAGCGGATGAGCCGTTGGTTGCCTTCAAGTACTCATGGAGTGCAAAGCGAGGGATGGCTGTGCTTTTTGACGACCCGAACAAATCCGAATACTTAAATTTCTGATGTCGCACAGAGGAACGGTGAAACTCCGCAATTCCATTGACGGGATGGACTCGTATGTCCCGACGATTTCGCCATTCTCTATTCGCAGTGTTGAGAATTCTTGCGTAGTAACGTAAAGCTGATCCCCGCGGGAGTACCCGAGGATTCCCACTTGATTCTCTGTCATTGATCATTACCCAATAAAAAACCGGCTCAAGGCCGGTTCGGTGCTGTTTGAAAATGATCGGCTACTTGCCGGTTTTCTTTTTCTTGGTTACTGGTTTAGGCTTGTGCGGCGTCGGTGGCGTTGCCAGCATACGGCGCAACACATCTTCTTCTTTGATTTCCTGCGAGGGCGGCTTCAAATGTTTATCGATATTCTGAGGCATAGGATTCCTGATACTGAACAAGAAAATTCAATTGAATGGCTAAAGTCTATTGAGCATTTAGAGCGATACATGCGAAATTTTGCAAATGATCTCGGACTATTTGACTACGCATTTGAAAAATATGAACAGTCCATTGATCAACAGCTTTCTGGATTTGAGACCCTATGCGAACAATACGCCAGTTGGCGTTTTATTGCCGCTAGAGATGGCGCGTTACAAATTTATCACTTTGGAAAAATATTAGAACAACTCAGCTCTCAACTACATGGCTGTCCAACACTTAGCAGCTACATTGACAAAGGCGAATTAAAACTTGCAAACAAACTTTTTATCTCCGGATTTTATGATGTTATCGAGGTTCGCGATAATGTGGGGCATCAGGCACAGGTACTGTTGACGCCAGAGAGGAACGCAACAAAAACGGAAATTGACTTGCCGCTTATCCATGTAGGCGCGGGAGCAATGTTTACCGACGTTTTACACGAACGCAAATATCTTGTGACGCACTTTGGCAAGGCCGCATTTTTGGAAATCAGCGATGAATCCCTGGAAAAATTACGCAATTCGCTCGACAAGGTAACTCAAACCCTCAATCCCATTCTGCGGCATGCTGAATCACTGCTACCTGACCAGAAGTTAACTCCGAAAGAATAATGCTGGCAAGCGTATCCATGTGGAATCCGCCATCGATAGCTATTTTTTTTGAGTTAGAAAAATCATCACCGATGAAGGCGCGCCCGTCATCTATCGAGAATGCTCGATAAAGTGCGCTCGCAGCTTTTGCAATGGTTTCGTCATCAATGATCAATACCGGCCTGTCGGCGCTAATTCTAAGCTCATTTTCTGCGTTTGTCATGTACATAACTCCGCATTTTTGTCCTGTGAGCCACGCCAGTGCTAGGGTTCGTCATAGAATTACTGGGGCAGATGCCGATATTTGAAGCCTCACTTTCGGGACGGTCTGTGCGTCAGGAAACCTAACTGTGCGGTAACTGACATAGGTTTGATTTGGGTCAATGGCGGCGGCGAGTGCGCGGCTACATTCGCATGACAGGTCAATTTATTCGGTAACACGCGGAGCACGAGAAGTGTAGGAATTTCAAACGCCCTTTCTCACTACGCGTTGTATGGCTTTAATAACAGGATCATGCGAACCACGGTGTCAATCGACGAAGCCGTACTTCGCGCTAACGAAAGTCAGGCGGCGCGAGAGTAAGAGGCCATCGGTGAAGCACTCTCCGAAGTCGCCAGAAAAGGAATGCAACATGAAAAACGTGCGCGCGATATCGGATGAATACCAGTTTGCTACCAACCTCACACGGCCACGCAGCAGAGAGGAAAAATTTAAGGCTGTGCGTAAGGTGATCTACAAAGCTCCACGATGCGGCAGACATTGTCGAGACGGTGATGCCCGTTGCGTTGCTCCATACGGTCGCATCAATGCGTGAAAACCTTTTACTGCAAGACATTCAAACGCTGCGCGCGAGGGTGCAACAGAGAATCGCTGGCGATATCATTCGCGACGGGCTCGATACCGAAAATGAGACGGTGATCAAGCTACTCAATGCCCTGCTACCCATCGAACTGGTTTGTGCGAAGCGCTATAGTCGTTATCAATTTCTCCACGCTGATACCAAGCACAAAAGCAATGTGGACGAACTAGAAGCGCATTCGGATCAGGAGCAGCGCCACATTGCATTGATTGCAGGACGCATCAGCGCGTTGGGCGGCTTGCCAGATTTCTCGCTCGAGGGGCTAGCAAGTGCATGCGCGACCTATTGCATGGACGGCAAAGCGCTCGTCGACCTGATCAAAGAGGACATCGTCGCCGAATGCATCGCGATGGATGTATACCGCGAAGCAATCCGCTATCTTGAAGATCGCGATCCCACCACAACCGAAATGATGACGGGAATCCTCCGGGATGAAGAATTACACACCGACGAAATGGCGGCACTGCTGGAGCAACTGCCTGTATAGCTGAATCTGGGTATAGGCATTTGGGGATCGGCATTTGAAACACCCAATTTCAAGAATCCTGAATGCATCCGATGACGCACGAGCAGCAAAACGTGCACCCATCGGCTGACACAAAGCGCCTGTTTACCTTACGGGCTGTAAAATTACGCCTTTAAGCGTCGTTTCATGGCGTTCAAGCTCTGTTCAATTGTGAGCAATATTTCATTGCGCCGAAACGGCGGCGGCGTGAGCGGCGGATTGTAACGGGCGAGTTGTGCCGCACCAATCGGTTTCAGATTATTGCTGGCAACCCACGCGTTGAGTGCGGCAATTTTTCCGCGACCTTGGTTTCACCGGAGAAGCCAGAAAAGCGATTGACGGCAACCCGTTGTGGGGCAATTTCACGCAGTTTGACGGCAGGGTTTCTCGGCGTCGGTAGTGTCGCCAGCGTATATTTGCCCGGTATTACAAAATGCATACGCCGGCGATTTGGCGCTGCGCCGGGTTCCATTGTTACTGGCGCGATCATGGGGATTTTTTCACTTTCGCGCTCCACGGTGACTGGCGCCGTCATGGTAATTTTTTCACTCGAAGAGTTACTCTTGGCGATATTGGCACCAAAGATATAGCCGCCAATGGCGCGAAAGCCATCACCACTGGCGTCATTGAGCGAACCCGCCACGATCGCTTCGGCCACAATCATCGACCGGTACTCGCGAATTTCGAAATTACCATCTTGTTTCACGACTTTGAACGCCGGTTCTCCGAGGTTGGCGATCGTGTCAATAGTGGCGCAACCAGTGAGCATTGCTGCGGTGAACAGGGTAGGGATGAGTTGACGCTTCACTGACGATCCAAAAAAATTAAAAAACTAAGATTCCCGCGGCGACAGATCGTTCTACAGGAAGCTATGCAGCAGATCCGGTCGCGAACTATACACCACGGCTCGCAAGCATCCAGCCGGATTCAGGTTATGGGAATTTCAGACACTCTTTTTCAAGAATGCTGAAGGCATCCGATGACGCACGAGCGATGTACACGCTTAACTGTGCTTTGGGCCCGGCAATGTTGAATACACCCATCGATTTTCCAAAAATAACTCCGTAGCCGGTCAAATGCCAACACCAAGAAAAAAGGCAGCATTTACTTCTTCGTGTACGTCACGCGCAGCAACAGCGTGCCCTCGATGCTTTCAAATCTCGTAGGCCGTACGTTGCCACCGAGGTCGTAGCACATCTCCATTTCGCGTTTATTCGACGCGTCAGGAAATCGATAAATCGATGGAAAGCGCTTGCCCTGATTAGGGCCGTCTTCGCCAACCACGTCGAGCTGTGCGGGTAGACCAACTGGCACATCGCTGAAGACAGCAATGCTGCCGCGATCAGTCGGCAGCGCACGATTGGTCACGGACGCGACGTAATACTGGTTGCCGTTGATTTGCAGCTCAATGCCTGGCGGCACCGGAAGCGGATTGCCGGCGAATTCGGCTTGCTTCACGATCCACGTGCCGTTGAGCCTGGTGTCGATGATCGTCTCACGCATCGGTGCGGGCGGTGGCGGCGCGGCGCATCCGGCGAGAAGCCCAAGCGACGCTGTGATGGCTGAGAAGATTGTGCGCATCGTTGTGACCGTACCTCAATGAAAAAACAAGCAAGTCGCAAATGATTGCGCAGCGCCTCTTCTTGCGGGATAGGAATCTCAAACGCTCTTCTTGAAGAATCCTGAATGTATCCGATGACACAAGAACGGTCAAACCTGCGCCCATCGGCTGAGAATTCGCCGTTCTCTCGATATCGCCGGAGGCAAGCGTCTGGTTGCGACGCCAACCACGCGTTTGCAAGCGCGCCGGTCGAGCGCTACCCTGAGCGCTGTCCCAACTCTGATTGGAGCACGTCAAGGGGTGACTGCAACTAGCCAAAAGCAGAACGCACGCGGCCCAGTTCTTAGGCCGTCAAGTAGCACGGCGTCAGCATAGTTAAATATCGGCCCAACTCTAGAAGTCCCTCGGTCAAATCATCCCAAATTCCGTCCGCAGTTTCTTCGTCAGCTTCAGCGCAACCAGCTCATACGAGCGCTTGATCAATTGCTTCATTTCGGCGTCTGAGACTTTCTTCAGGTCTGTGATTTGTACCCACTTTGCGCGCGCCATGTACGGCGCGGGAATAAAACCGTCGCGGTCGGTGAAGGCTAGAAACAAGTCGTCATCGACCTTGAACGACACCGTGGCGCGCGCTTTCGTGTCCACGAAAGCAACGCAGAACATCTTGCTGCCGATGGAATAAACCTGATCCACGCCCCATTTGATATCGCCGGTGGCATGCGGCAAGGCTGCGCAGAATTTTTTGATTGCGGCTATGTTCATTCGCTATCACCAAAATATGCGAAACTCTAGCACTGGCGCGCATTGACGAGCATTTTATGCCTGCGCGCCGCACCAGTGCTAGGGTTTGACTTTTGACTTGTCGATTACCTGATAAAACACTTCGCCCGGTTTGATCATGCCGAGTTCGACGCGTGCGCGTTCTTCCACCGCGTCGATACCCTGCTTCAGGTCGCGTACTTCAGCATCAAGACCGGCATTGCGCGCGGCGAGTTGCAGGTTCTTTTCTTTTTGCTGATCAACTTTGGTCGAAAATTCCCAAACGCGCAGCCAACTGCCTTTTCCCATCCATAGCGGATACTGAATGGCAACGATAAAGCCGACGAGTGCGTAGGTAAGATATTTCACGTGGCCCGCAAATGCATTAGCGGATGTTGTAATACGCCGACAT
>JANOQY010000570.1:0-2897 GCA_031414995.1 Betaproteobacteria bacterium | reverse complement strand
AATGGCTTGCAATTGAGCGTTGATCTTGAGCGACAAATTGTGCAGGTACCTGGTGCTGAAACCTACAAATTTGCTGTTGAGGATTCCCGCAAGCAGTCGTTGCTCAATGGCTGGGATGAAATAGGGCGCACGCTGCGGCATGACGACAAAATCAAAGCTTATGAGGCGGCACGTTCAACGCGTGAACCCTGGCTCTTTACGTAACGGTTAAAAATGAAAATCGCAATCATGGCCGGCGACGGCATCGGGCCTGAAATCATGGCCGAAGCACTCAAGGTGCTGGATGTTCTGCGTCGCGATGGTTTAAGAATAGAAACAGAATCGGCGTTGATCGGTGGTGCGGCTTACGACGCGCATGGCCATCCATTGCCCGCAGCGACGCTGAAATTGGCGATGGATGCCGAGGCGGTACTGTTCGGTTCCGTCGGTGGACCGAAGTACGACACGCTGCCGCGCGAACATCGGCCGGAAAAAGCGATTCTGGGTCTGCGCAAAGAATGTGATTTTTTTGCGAACCTGCGACCGGCGACTGTTTTCCCGGAACTGGCTGATGCGTCTTCGCTCAAACCTGAAATCGTCGCCGGATTGGATCTGATGATCATCCGTGAGCTGACGGGGGACATTTATTTTGGTGAGCCGCGCAGCATTACAGGGGAAAAAGGCAATCGCGTCGGCATCAACACCATGCACTATACGGAAGCGCAGATTCGTCGCATCCTGCATGTGGGTTTTCGCACCGCGCGGCAACGCAGCAAGCGACTCTGTTCAATCGACAAAATGAATGTGTTGGAAGCGATGCAACTCTGGCGCGACATTGCCATTGAAATTGCGCCTGAATATCCCGATGTCGAATTGAGTCATATGCTCGTCGACAATGCTGCGATGCAATTGGTGAGAAATCCCAAGCAGTTCGACGTGATGGTGGCAGGCAATATGTTCGGCGATATTCTTTCCGACGAGGCCTCGATGCTGACTGGCTCAATCGGCATGCTCCCGTCGGCCTCACTCGATGCCAATGCCAAAGGCCTTTACGAACCCATTCATGGCTCGGCACCTGACATAGCGGGCAGGGGATTGGCAAATCCGCTGGCGCAAATTTTGTCGCTGGCGATGATGATGCGGTACACCTTCAACCTTGCCGATGTCGCCACGCGCGTGGAAGGAGCAGTGCGAAAAGCGCTGGCGTCAGGGCTGAGGACCGGGGACATTGCAAAAAAAGGCGACAAAACATGCGGTACCAGTGAAATGGGTGCTGCAGTCGTTGCAAATATGTAGATCAAGAATTGACGGGTATTTCAGGGCAATATGTGTCTGACAGCCGCGCGGGTGCTAGAGTTTAATGATTGTTGTGCTATTGAAAAGGGTGTGTGAATAAATCATGTCAGTGTTAAAAGTCGGAATAGTCGGATGGCGCGGGATGGTGGGCTCGGTGCTGATGGATCGCATGCGCGCAGAGCAAGATTTCGCGTTAATCGAGCCAATATTTTTCACCACGTCGAACGTCGGCGGACAGGCGCCAGCCGAGGCCAATGGCGCGCCGTTGCTGGATGCGAAGGATATTTCACATCTCAAACAGATGGATGTGATCATTACTTGCCAAGGCGGCGACTACACGTGCGAAATTTATGCGCCCCTGCGCGCGGCTGGCTGGAAGGGCTACTGGATTGACGCCGCCAAAACATTGCGCATGAAGGACGATGCCATCATCATCCTCGACCCGGTCAACATGCCGGTCATCAAGACTGCGCTTTCAAAAGGAATCAAAGATTACATCGGCGGTAATTGCACCGTGAGTTGCATGCTCATGGGGCTGGCCGGGCTGTTCAAGGCCGATTTGATCGAATGGATGACCTGCATGACCTACCAAGCGGCGTCCGGCGGCGGTGCCACGCATATGCGTGAATTACTTACACAGTTTGGCTCGCTTCACGCAGAGGTTAAAGCGCTACTGGATGATCCTCATTCCGCAATTCTGGAAATTGATCGCAAAATTCTGGCGCGTCAGCGAGCCTTCTCCGCCGATGAAACCCAACATTTTGGCGTGCCGCTGGGCGGCAATCTGATTCCGTGGATCGACAAAGATATGGCCACGATGGGAAACCCTGGCATGTCGCTTGAGGAATGGAAGGGAATGGCTGAGACAAATAAAATTCTGGGGCGCGGCGATGGCGGTGGCGGTGCAGCGCCAGCAATCCCGATTGATAGTCTTTGTATTCGCGTAGGCGCGATGCGCTGCCACAGCCAAGCCCTTACGATAAAGCTCAGACGAGACGTACCGCTGGCAGATATCGAAGCGATCATCGCAAACGACAACGATTGGGTTAAGTTGATTCCGAATGAGCGCGAGCGCAGCATTCGTGAGCTCACGCCTGCGGCTGTGACTGGCAGCATGGATATTCCGGTCGGACGTTTGCGGAAATTAGCGATGGGACCTGAATATCTGTCCGCATTTACGGTCGGCGACCAGTTGCTTTGGGGGGCTGCGGAACCGTTGCGTCGCATGCTTCGAATTATTTTGGAAAAATAGTCTATTTATCAAATGGTTAATGGTTTTTTGGCGGTAAATACGCGAGAAAACCTAATCGCGGGTTGAAAAATCGCCCGGTTTCGCTTCTAATGCTAGAAAGCGAATAAAGTTGCAACAATAACTCGTTGATGTTATTTTAATTTGTCCTCGAAAAATCGAAGGGTTGGGGTTTACGCATGAACCGTCCACCGAAAACAAAATTAGTCGTGGCATTGGGGGGAGCATTCTTGGCATTTTCCGCGTTGGCAGTTAACGCGGCGGGCTTAGGCAAACTCTCGGTCAATTCCGCATTGGGTCAGCCGCTATCGGCTGAAATTGAACTCGTCTCGCTTCAGCCTGGCGAATTCGACTCGATCTCAGGTCGCGTGGC
>JANOQY010000569.1:0-32981 GCA_031414995.1 Betaproteobacteria bacterium | reverse complement strand
GAGCGCGGCGGCAACTGGGTGAATGTGATTCTCGATGCTAGCCCGTACACGGCAGCCTTTGCACGGTTGGCAAAAGTTCGCAGCGCAGGCATCACCGATTTGCGTCACGCCGGTGTGCGCGATGAAGACTGGGAAGGCCAGGATCGTTTCTCATCATCAAACGCAGACCAAACGCATGATCTGCCACTGCCAAGCGGCGTGCAGTGTTACGCGATTGCGGCATCCATCGGCAAGAAATCGGGTGCTGCTGCAGCGCGCATGCTCGGCGACGGGCTGGTGCCAGTGCACAGCGCGCTGGGGCACCACAAAAATCCGGCGCGTAGTCTAGCGTTTGCCAAGTCGCACCAGTGGACAGGTCACGACATGAACCACATGGATTTGCTGGATCGAAAAACCGTGTATCGGCGAATCAGGAAGTGGCTGTTGGCTTGAGCGCGTTATTGAGCAATATCACTAGCCGGCCTGCTCATAAGCCTGCCTCAACCACGCCTTCACATCTTTGTTGAAGTCGGCCATCGTGATCAGTTTCACGCGGTGGCTGACCATGCCGTTCCACGTACCGGACGCTTCCAGTTTGCCGACCGGCGCCACGCCTTTGAGGTTAATGCCGATATCGACGCGCGTGGCCGTGGACGGCTGCACCAATGCGAATTGTTTGGCGCGCCGCAAACTGACATAGGTTTTTTTCGGCGCGAACTCTACATCCTTGCCAAATGCGGCGACCGTGGCGGCAATCGTGTCGTACAACGGCCTCAGCGAGGCCTTGTCACCGGCATAAAGCAAATCGATTGGGTCTTCATCGACAATCACCGCAGACTTGCGCGCTTCGAGTGCGACAGCGTTGGCATAGCCGTGACCCATCGGCGCTTCTTTTTTAAGGTAGGCGACGATATCGCTGTGTTTGTCGGTGCCAAGGCTGCGCGCGATATTTACCCACGCAGCAAACGATTTGCCGGTTCTCTCCGCGAGATTTTTTTTCATCCTGGCGATGGCGTCGTTGATCGTGCTCATGCTGGCCTCGCCGGGTAGATAGTTCTGACGTCGTTGTCACGCTTTTACCGGTGTGTTCTTCACTTCACGGCGCAAAACCTTGCCCACATTCGTCTTCGGCAGATCGCTCCAGAATTCAATAATTCGCGGCAGCTTATAACCGGTCAGGTTGGCTTTGCAATGCGCCATCACGGCTTCCTTGGTGAGCGCAGGATCTTTTTTTACCACGACCACCCGCACCACCTCACCGGATTTTTCATCCGCTGAAGCAACGGCACAAACTTCCAGCACACCCGGACACATCGCCACCACGTCCTCAATCTCGTTCGGGTAGACGTTGAACCCCGAGACGAGAATCATGTCTTTTTTGCGATCAACAATTTTGAAAAACCCTTTCTCGTCCATCACACCGATATCGCCGCTTTTGAAGGCACCGTCTTTGGTCATGACCTTCGCAGTTTCTTCTGGGCGCTGCCAGTAACCAAGCATCACCTGCGGACCATGAATACATATTTCGCCGGGCTCGCCTAAGGGAAGAATATTCTCATCATCATCGCGAATGGTCATGATGGTTGAACATATCGGCAAGCCAATCCCGCCGCTGAAATCCTGCAACGTGATTGGATTGATACACGCACCCGGCGAGGTCTCGGTTAACCCATAGGCCTCGATCAACGGTTTGCCGGTGACTTCTTTCCATCGCGCCGCGACCGCGCGCTGCACCGCCATGCCGCCGCCAAAGGCAAGTTTCATATCGCTGAAATCGATCTTCGCAAACTCAGGATGATTCAGCAGCGAATTGAACAAGGTATTTACGCCTGTCAGTACATTCCAGCGTCGTGATGACAGCTCTTTGACGAACCCGTCCAGGTCACGCGGGTTTACGATCAATACCGTTTCACAACCGACCTTCATGAACGTAAGTGCGGAACTGAGCGCGAAGATGTGATAGAGCGGCAGCGGCTGAAACACCACTTCTTTGCCATCATGCAATTGGCCTGCCATCCATGCGCCGACCTGCTCCATGTTCGCGACAAGATTGCGGTGCGTGAGCATGGCCCCCTTGGAAACCCCGGTGGTGCCGCCCGTGTATTGGAGAAAAGCGATATCCGTATTGACGATTTTTGGCGGCGTAAATGATGCCGATCTGCCCGCTAATAGCGCTGATTTCAACGTAACGGAGCCCGGCAAATGCCACGCCGGCACCAGCTTTTTCTTGTGCTTCACCACATAATTGGTCAACAGCGCTTTGGGAAAGCCAAGTAAGTCGCCCAGTTGGGTGGTGATGACGTGCTTGATGTCGGTTTTACCAATTACCTGTTCGAGGGTACAGGCGAAATTTTCGACAATCACAATAGCTTTGGCACCAGAGTCTTTTAGTTGGTGCTCAAGTTCGCGCGGCGTGTAGAGCGGATTGCAATTGACCACCACAAGCCCTGCGCGCAGGATACCAAACACGGCCACTGGATATTGCAGAATATTGGGCATCATGATGGCCACACGATCCCCCTTCTGCAATTTCAACACCCCTTGCAGATAGCCTGCGAGCGCCAGCGTCTGACGATCAAGATCGTCGTAAGTTATTGTTTTGCCCATGCACGAAAATGCCGCCAATGAGCGGAATTTGTCGCACGATCGCGCGAAGACATCACCTATCGACGCAAATTTGTCAGCGTCAATCTCTGCCGGAACGCCCTGCGGATACGAATGCAGCCAGGGGTGAGCGTGCGATGAGAGTGAAGATGTATTGGCGGTGGTGTTCAAATGGCTCTCCTCGAAATTTATTGGTATGTTTCGACCGCCTGATCGTTTCGGCCGCAAACGCACATTTTTTTTAGTTTCGCACACATCTTAGCGCACTGGCGAGAACGTGAAAATCTATCGCACCCAACGAGGATGCTGTTTGTCTAGTGTGTTTACTCTAAAGTTTGGCCGTAAAGTTCTGTCATCCAAAGGCAATGCCCGATTCAGGCGAGATCATTAGCCGCTGCACTGCCCCGGAATAGAAAATCAATCACTCCAAGGAGCAGAAATCATGGCAAAACGATTCAAGAAGGCAGCAGCCAGCACTAAATCATCAACGGGTCCGGTAGGCGAACTGGCAGGCAAGATTGGTGCAATCGCCGCCAGCCTTAGCGAGCAGCCGTCGGCTAAACAGGTAATGGATTCTGCCCAGCAAATCTGGCTGGCAGGTCTGGGCGCTTTTTCGAAAGCACAGAACGAAGGCAAAAAAGTGTTTGAAACACTCGTCGCCCAAGGGTCGAAAATTGAAGAGCGCACCCGCCACGTTGCCGAAGCAACCATTGAAACCGCCAAAGAACAGGCGTCCAAAACAATCAACATGGCTACGGGCAAATTCGACAAGCTCGAGCAAGTATTCGAAAACCGCGTGCACAACTCCCTTAACCGTCTCGGTGTATTGACGAGCAAAGACGTTGAAGCGCTGTCCAGTCAGGTTGGCGAATTGTCTGAAGCTGTACGCGCATTGCTGGCACAGGAAAAACGCCGTGCCGTCCGTCCGGCCGCAAAGAAACCAGTCGCTGCCGCGAAAAAACCGGTTGCCAAGGCGAAAAAGGTCGTTAAAGTCATTAAGGCCGTCGTTCGCAAAGCCGCGCCAAAAGCAGGCCGCAAGTAAACATTAGCAACACTGACGCGCTAAGTGCGGAAGTCTCCTCCTCGTCCTGAATTCTGTTGATGCAAGGACGATTTCAAGCCCGATTCGCAAGAATCGGGCTTTTTTTTATTCCTATTCCTTCAGAACGCGATCCACCAGCTTGATATATGCGGTCATCGCGTCATCCTTGGACGTGCCTTTGAGCTTCGCCCAGGCATCGTATTTTGCACGGCCAACGAAGTCCGTAAAGCCAGGCTTATCCCCTGCTACATCGCCATCACTCGCTTGTTTGAAGTTTGCATAAAGACGCAACTTCATGTCATTGCCGGGGTCGGTTTTGGCTTTGGACACGTCTTTGGTGGCCCTTTCGAACTTCTTCTGTAGATCGGACATGGCATTCTTTCTCTGGAAAATGGTCATTTGAAAGGCCGATAAACCCGTTCTTGGGGGTTTTCACGGGATGAAACTAAGGCTAAAGTAACTGTAACGGAATCGCCCCGCTGCCGCAATTTTTGCACGGGAGGTGCATTGAGGTGTTTTCGGGGGCACAAACCAGTTGAAAGGCCGCTTTCGGTCGCATGACCAAGGCAAAAGCAGACTAAACCAAAAATACGCGAAAGCCACAACCCCAACACTATGGCCACCACCACACGCATTCCCGGTGTTTCTCTCCTGCAACGTGAGCGGATGTCGGGTATCGATACAGCTTGGCTGCGCATGGAACATCCGACTAACCTGATGATGATTGTCGGGATTATGGTGTTCAAAGAAAAACTCGATTTCAAAAAGCTTCAGTCGACCATCGAGCAACGCTTTCTGACCTACCCGCGGTTCAAGCAAAAAGCCGTGCAGGACCCAACCGGCGCATGGTGGGAAAACGACAAGAACTTTGAGATCAAGCATCATCTGAAGCGCGTGAAGCTGGCGGGAAAAAACGGTAAATCGACAACCAAAAAAGATTTGGAAGCCTATGTGAGCGAGATGGCTAGCGAAGGTCTCGATTTCACCAAACCGTTGTGGCAGTTTCAGCTCATTGAAAACTATCAGGGCAACGGCTGTGCGTTATTGACACGCATTCACCACTGCTACGCCGACGGCATTGCGCTCATCAGCGTGATGCTCTCACTCACAGCCGATAACGCCTACGCGAGCATCGCCAAACCGATTCCAAAGGAGAAACGACCCAAAGGGGCCAAGAGCGACATGGAGTTCTGGACCAGCGTCCGTAAACCGATGGCCAATGTATGGTCAGGTGCCATGAAGCTCACGCGCGGTCTGGTGGAACAAGGACTGGAAATTGCCAAAGACCCGGCCACCATGCGCGAATTTGCGACCAAAGGCATGGAGCTTGCCGATGAATTGCGCAAAATTGCGATGATGGAACCGGATACACACACCCGCTTCAAAGGCAATCTTGGCCGAAAAAAACGTGTTGCTTGGTGCGATCCATTGCCGCTCGCTGAAGTGAAAGTTATTGGCAAAGCACATGGCTGCTCAATCAACGATGTACTGCTGGCCACTGCAGCCGGTGCACTGCGTGATTATCTTGATCGTCAAGGGGACAAATCAGACGGCGTCGAAATACGCGCAGTGGTGCCGGTCAATTTGCGACCCGTGGAAAAAGCGGGCGACCTCGGCAACCAGTTTGGATTGGTGTTTGTCGATTTACCGGTCGGCGTCGAAGACCCGATGGAGCGTATGTTTCTGGTCAAAGAGCGCATGAGCGCATTGAAGGGTTCGTCACAGCCAATCGTCGCCTTTGTGCTGCTCTCTGCAGTCGGCATGGGGCCAAAAATTTTACAAGATCAGATTGGCGCCCTCATTGGTCGCAATGCCACGGCAGTTATGACCAATGTGCCCGGACCACAGAAACCGCTATTCTTCGCCGGGCGTGAAATCGACGAGATCGATTTCTGGGTACCACAATCGGGAGGGATCGGTATGGGGCTTTCCATCCTTACCTACAACGGCAAGGTGCAGTTCGGATTGATCACCGACGCGGGTCTGGTTCCCGATCCGGAAACTGTTATCAATAAATTTGGTGATGAATTTGAAAAGCTGGTGATGCAAACGCTCATGGGGCCTTACGGACCAGAATTCGAAGCTGAACTTGCAGATGCGTTCGGTGGTGGTGCGGGTGGTGAGCCCCAGCCACCGAAAAGAACACTCAAACGCATGCGAAAAATCTGATTGGCGCGAGAGGCATCAATTGCCTCTATAGCTCATTGAGATTCGGCCACCGCCGCAATCATGTCGATCTCAATCAAAAATCCATTCCGAAATGCGCCAACCGGCACGATGGCGCGGGCGGGTTTATGCGTTCCAAAGAATGCGGCGTATTCGCTATTCACAGCCGCCCAGTACGCGATGTCGGAAACATAAAGCGTCGAGCGCAACACCATATCGCGCCGCGATCCGGCGGCAATCAAAACAGCCTCCGCATTTTCCAGCGCCTGTCTCGTCTGCTCTTCAATCGTCGCTGGCGCAAACTCTGCCGGCTTGCCGGGCACGCGTGGTAGCTGGCCCGATACGTATGCGACGCCGTTGTGCACTACTGCGGACGAATAGTGGCCGGAGGGTGTCGGTGAATCTGGGGATGATATGAATTTCATGATTGCCACGGTAGTTTGTCCAAGTCCACATTACCGCCCGTCAGGATAATGCCGACGCGCCTGCCCTTTACATCGATGTTTCCCTCCAGTATCGCGCCAAGCGGTGGTGAGCATGAGGACTCGATCACGATCTTCAGCAACTCCCACGTCATGCGCATTGCCTTGATGACATTTTCTTCGGACGCCACACCAATACCATCAACATTGGCGCGAATGATATTGAAGGTTCGCTCACTGAGTGTGGTGCGCAGGCCGTCGCAAATAGTGGCTGGCGTTTGTTCGATTACACGCACACCCGTGGTGAGCGAGCGATAGCCGTCATCAGCGCCACGCGGCTCGCCACCGAACACTTTGATTGAAGGCTTTATCCCCTTCGCGGCTATTGACGTGCCGGACAGCAGGCCACCGCCGCCCAACGGCGAGATAACCATATCGAGATCCGGCTTTTCTTCCAGCAATTCCAGCGTCGCGGTACCTTGCCCGGCAATAACCTGATCGTTATCGAACGGGTGAATCAGGAAATAGCCGTGCTTTTCGATGAGTTCCGCCACGGCTGCTTCGCGTGCCACCACGTTGGGCGCGCAGTAGACTATGTCTGCGCCATAGGCTGCAATGGCACGCTTTTTCGGCGCGGGTGCGTTGTCGGGCACCACCACCGTCGCCTTGATGCCCCGCAACCGCGCCACCCACGCCAATGCCGCACCATGATTACCCGAGGAATGCGTGACCACACCTCGCCTGGCTTCTTCATCGGTCAATGACAAGACAGCGTTGCACGCGCCACGCGCCTTGAATGCGCCCACTTTCTGAAAATTTTCGCACTTGAAAAATAGCTCACCGCCAACTTGCGAATTCAAGATGCTGCTCGACAACACCGGTGTGCGGTGGATGTGCGGCTTGATGCGAGCGTGGGCTTCGCGGATGATTTGCAACGTGGGTGTCATCGAGTTTTCCAATCAGTCTTCCAGTTCGTTATTGGCCATCGCGATGTCGAGCATGTCCATCGCGTCTTTGGCTTTCATCTTGCCCGCTTTTTCATAGAGCTTCACAGCTTTGTCTTCTTCCTTGTCGCCAAACAGCATTAGCAAGCCATTGGCGTATTCGATATGTGCAATCGGTGACGTAGGATTGAGCTTGATGGCTTTCTCATAATGTTCGACTGCTGCGTCTTTGCTTGCGCCATAGGTAAGCTTGCCAACGAGCGCGCCGACTTTGTCGAGGATTTCGGCGTGGTAGGCACCCAGGGCGGTGTGCGCGTCGGCATGTTTGGCGTCGAGCTTCAATGCCGTCTCTAATGCTGTCTTGATCTTGCCGCCATAGCCTTCCTTGAGCGCTTTCATGATCGAAATACTCTGGCTATAGCGACCAGCCGCATAGGCGTATTGGTAATGCGCATTCGCATTCTTCGGTTCGGACTTGATCAATGCAGCCGCCATCGCCATCGCATCCTGAAAGTGCTTCACCTTGGCGGCATCTTTGGATTCCAGATGTGTTGCGTAAATCGACGTTGCCTTGATCGCAACGGTGCTACCCGCTTGCCCGGTAGCTACCGCAAAATTGCCCGCGTGAAATTGTCGCCACGCCTCCTGCAAAGCCGCATCTTTCGGAAACGGTTCGTTGTCACCTTTGTGCAAGGCATCCCAGTTTTTCTTCAGCGCTTCTCCTGCGTAAGTAATCGCCTTCTGGTCGTGCGGAAATTTCATCCATTTCGACATGTTGTTCTCCTCGTTACTGAATTATTCGATGTAGTTTTCCATCAGGTGCTGCAAATGCTCTTTGGCCTCGCCTATCAGAAATGGCGACACCAGCGCCATCACCTGATACACGCCGCGTGAAAGATGCTGTTCCGGATCGGGTTCAGCCTCAAGTTTGTTCATTGGTCTGGCACGCAAATGTTCGAAATTCAGCCAGTAAGTTGCCACCACCAGTACATTCTCCGCCAGCGCACGGATTTCGTCATCGGTTGCTTTCAGCGCCTTCACCGCCAACAGTGCGCGGCACAGCGCGATCACCGCATCACGCTTGTGGCCAATGATGATATTGAAATGCGATTTGAGTTTGTTGTCGCGGGCGAGCAGATCATCAAGATTGCGATACAAAAACCGATATGCCCAAATGCGCTCGAACATCAGATGCAGATACAACCACATATCCTCCATTGCACTGGCAGCATCTGAAACGTTGCCGGGGGTGATCTCCATCGCGCGCTCAAACTCCGCGAACAGATGATGGATGATTTCGTCCTTGTTACGAAAGTGATAGTAAAGATTGCCCGGGCTGATGTTGAGCTCATCGGCAATATGGCCGGTGGTCACGTTGGCTTCACCCTGATGATTGAACAGCTCAAGACTCGTCTTCAGAATGCGCTCTCTGGTGCGAGCGGAGCGGGACGGGGGAGGTTGCAAGTTAGGCTGCGTCGGCATGGACGAATATTACTACGCAGCCACCGGATCATTCACTGAATACGCCGTAGCGACTACCAGCCGTAAGTGGCGGTACAGCAGTAGGTAAAGCGTTGAATAATTCAACAAAATCTAGCATTGGCGAGGCTTTTCAGCTGTTTTCGGCCTGTGACCCTCGTCAATTGGCGATCTACATCATCGCACCGATGGTTTACAATAATTTACCCACATCGCACACCAAGTCAGGAGCAGAGCCGTAGAATACGGGCATTAGCCATTAACAAACGTGAACCTTGAGCCTCGATCTGGAACCCGAAATCGACACACCACTCTCGCTATCGGCAACACTGTCGGCGGCAGAGACTCGTCTTTTGGATCAAGCGCACCCACAGAGTTTTCGCGTGTTCGAGGATTTGCTTCGTCGCATGCGGGCGCCGCTTGGTCAGAGCGAGGCGGGGGCCGCCAGCACTGCGGCGCTTCGCTTGTGTCAGCGTTTGTATGCCAATGCGCGATCTTTCGATGCGCTGCCATTTGCACGCGCCAATCTGGTCTTGGTGGAACACTCGAAGGATGGTGCGTTGCTGCGTCGCTCACATACGGCTTGCGGATTACTACTCT
This sequence comes from Betaproteobacteria bacterium, assembly GCA_031414995.1. GTDB lineage: Bacteria > Pseudomonadota > Gammaproteobacteria > Burkholderiales > Usitatibacteraceae > UKL13-2. The sequence goes on along the minus strand of JANOQY010000569.1, from coordinate 23,745 downwards.
CTGACACAGGTGATATCGCCGGCGCGATCGAACACCATACCATTGCACTCAGACTCGCTGCCGCAGCGAATGATGCCGTCGAAATGAGCCGCATCTGGAATAATATCGGCCTTGCGTTCTGCGTGGGCGGGAGCTTTACGCTTGCGACGGCTTGCTTTCGGCGCGTGTTGGCGCTGCTGCGCTCGGAAACAGCGCCGGTTTTCAGCCGGTTTACGGCTTACGCGAATCTCGCCAATTGTTTTTTTTATACTGATGTGCATGACGAGGGTCTGCAATATGCGATGCTTGCAACGAAAGAAATGACGCCAGCCTTTGCCCAGCAGGACCCGTTGAATGCGTTGCTGCTCCACCGTAGTTATGCGCGGCTGCTGGTGTCAAACGGTCAGCTTGGTGAAGCCAAAACACAGGTTGAAGCGACAGTCGCGATGGCGACCAAGGCCGGCACACCAAGAGCTAACATCGCCGCTGCTACGGCGCAGGCAGCCTATGAAATGGCGAATGGAGATACTGATCTGGGCCTGACAAGACTTGATCAGGCGCTTGTCACCGCCCGATCAGTTCCAGCGATACTCCGTGATACGCTCGTTTGTGTCATTCGCGCGGAAGAAAAGGCCGGGTTTCCGGCACATGCGCTGGTGCGGCTGCATGAACTTTCCGACCACATCTATCGCACAGCCATTAACCAGATGCGCAAGCATGTGGAATTAGCGGATATTCTTGGCAATGCGGAAGCCGCAAGTAACCATGCTCTCGAACAGGCGAAAGCCCGCTTGACGTCGTCTTTGCCGAGACCGTCAGCACCGATGGAATGGAAAACGTTGCAACGGCTCGCCGTGGGTGCTGCATGTCGCATCGATAGCACTGGCTGGCACGGTGTTCGTGTTGGTGTGCTGACGCAGGCGCTGGCACGAGAGTACGGGTTGTCACCGATTGAGGCACTCGAGTTCGGACTCGCCGCCCAGCTTCACGATATCGGCATGGCCTCAGTACCCGAACGCGTCCTGTTGCAATCAGGTGAACTGAACGAGGTCGAGCGTATGCTGGTTCGTAAACATACTGCGGCCGGTGCCGCGATTCTCGCCGGTGATCAACATTTGAGGATGGTCATCGCCAGTGACATCGTGAAATACCACCACGCACACTGGGATGGTGAAGGCTATCCGGCAAAAATAGCCGGGAAATCAATTCCGCTGGCCGCGCGCATGTGCGCTGTCGCGGATGTATACGATACTCTGGCTACCGACCGGCCTTATCGCAAAGCTCGCTCGATGGATAAGGCGTTAGAAGAACTGAAACGCGTAGCTGGCACGCAACTTGATCCGGATCTGGTGCGTTGCTTTGAAGTGGTAATCCGCCGCGAAACGGCGAATGAGGGCCTTGACCCGTCGATAGATGGCGGCCTTGAGAGTTTCCAACAATTGATCACAGCACTTAATGAGGACAGGGGTTTTCTATGATTAAAAATTCAATGATCAACACCAAAGAGTTGAAGATGCTGGAGCTACTTGCCCAGGGCGGATCGAGCAAATCGATGGCGCTAAATATGGGCTTCAAAGAGGGCACGATGCGAGTCTATATGCATCACCTCTACAGAAAGTTGGGCGTAAATTCCAAAACCCGTGCGGTTACCTGGTATCTGGCCAACGCCAGCCGGGACATGGACGGCAGTGCAGAGGACAACGCGCAATCACACGGACCGGCGGGCGAAGAGACATTCGGCGATATGACGTTGCGCACTAATTTGCTTGCGTCTCTCGGCGTCATGAGCATGTTCTTCGGGGCTTTTGGTCGCATGTGGGAAGTAGCCACGAGGCTCAAAGGCGGCGCGCTGGACGCTGAGACAGAAAAAATCCGCAGAACCTCGCGTCAATTATGGGAAGCACTGCTTGCCGGGGATTTTGCACACGCTAAACGACTATATGATCGCGGCGTCACGCCAAAGCTGTTTATCGATTCACCATCAGATTGCTTGCTGGTGGCCATGATGCTGCTGATCGGCGGATACTCCAACGCTGCCAATCAGGTGATAGCCCAACTGAAGCGCCGGGAAAAAGGTCGCCTCGGCATTTCGGGGGACGAATACAAGATGATTCGTGCGCTTCGAGATGCACTTGATCCACAGAGCGGCAGTGCAGACAACGCCCTGGCCAGCCTCTACCACATGGCTGCCGAGAAAAACTCGCAGCCAATACTCAAGCATGTGGCAATGACAGCACTGTTTTATGTCTATCGTGAACGCAAAGAGCTTGAGCACGCGAGCAGCACGGCCAACGCCATTTGTGCTGAGGCAGAAGGCGTGCGTCAACATTTACAGGCGATGGGAGAGAAACCGCTATATAAAGATGCGTCGCTGCCGCAGCCAACTAATCTTGTCAAAACAGAACTGCACGTTTATCTGGAGCAGCTCGCCTACGCATAGCTGGACTCTCCAAAAAGCAAGGTAAACCTACTGAGCCACAACAGAATGTTACCGTTTCGCATTACTTCTGGATACGTTATGTATTCGTGAATTTGTGGCTATTGGGATGGAAAAGCCGCGAGATGATGTCTCGCGGCGCTGCGTTGCGAATGCATTTACCAGCACGCGAAACCGTCGCCACCGCCTACCAGCACCATCTCCCAGTCTTCAAGCGCCGGAAAATGGCTTTCCTTGCGGTTCGACTGTAGGTCGGCTTGCAACAACTCATCAACAACTGCTTTGACGTTCCGCATTTTGATCGGGTCCATGGAGGTTCCTTTGTAATTAGTGGATGTGGTAACCGCACATGCGGGCCACAGCCAAAGTATTACAAATGTTAATTATTAATGCAAATATTAATAATATTAATTATTTTCCATGTATTTGAAAATATACTTTGCTACCCGTGGCGAGCGCATGCGCAACACGCCCAACATAGCGAATGACCTTGCAACGTGCGGCCCTATCAAAAGCTGCTACCTATCTTTCCATGGACGCGCAGAACCACGCGCACAACACAAATTGAATTGTCAAGTTAACAATTTAGTCACCTTTATTTATTAATTACCAAGTCTATGTTAACTTTACTTGACTCTATTGCGGGCCACTAAAAAAGAAACGATGCTGCCCCTACAACCAAAAAATGAAAGCGAACGACTCGCTTCGTTAAACGACCTCCGCATGCTGGACTCAGCATGCGAATCGGCTTTCGACGAGATCGCCGAGATTGCTTCGCAAATTTGTGAAACGCCAATGGCGCTGATTTCACTCTTTGATAATGATTGCCAATGGGTCAAGGCGCGTATCGGTTTTGATGCGTCTCAAACGCAGCGTGACGTCGCCTTTTGTGCGCCCGCGTTCACCACGCCGAATGAGATCATGGAGGTCTCAAACGCGCGACAGGATCCACGCTTTTTTGCAAACTCATTGGTTACATCAGACCCGTCCATTTGCTTCTATGCAGGCGCGCCGATAGTCGCCGAGGACGGCAAAGCACTAGGCACCTTGTGCGTTATTGACCGGCAAGCCCGAATCTTGACAAATGCGCAACGCGCGTCTTTAAAAATGTTGGCACGACAAGTCGTAGCGCAGGTTGAGCGTCAACGAAACAATATCCTCCAACAGGTAGCGGCGGCAGACCAGATCGCGTTGAACAGCATCGACGGCGACCAGCGAAACGCCATGCTGACGGCAGGCAACGACCTCAAGGCTTTTCTGGGACTCGATTACATCTACCGCTATGTCGACCGCACCTATCTGGCGTATTGGCGAAAAAGCGCTCACGATATCGTTGGCAGGTCGGTTTCCGAGCTTGTCGGTCAATCAACGTTTGACACTATTGTCAAACCGATGCTGGATCGTTCAGCGCGCGGCGAGGCAGTCAGCTATGACGGCGAATTTGATTTTCCGGGCAAAGGCAAACGATTTATGCGTGTCACTTATTCGCCTGCACGCAATCTAAGTGCCGCTATCATCGGGATTGTAGTTCGCGTGCACGACATTGATCAACTGAAAAAAACCGAGCAATCCTTGCAGGCATCGGTACAGAAACTGGTTGATCTCACATCGAACCAGCAACAGTTCATTTATATCCTTTCACACGATTTGCGTGAACCACTAAACACGATCATAAATTTTTCCACCGCATTGCAAACGGACTTTAGCGCCCAGATGTCGTCGCCTGCGCGTCAGTTTCTGGGATTCATCGCATCGGGCGCGACCCGGATGAAGACATTGCTGGATGACCTCACGCAATACGTTAGTCTGGATCGTGTCGATATAGATTTGGAAGACTGCGATCTCAACCAGATCGTCAATGAAGCGCTGCTCGATCTTTCTGACAACATCCAACGTGATCGGGCGAGCGTTGCCGTACCAATGCTGCCCGTGATCAAAGGGCGGGCCTCGTTGATACGCCTCTTGTTTCAAAATTTGATCGCCAATGCCGTCAAATTTCATCGGCCGGGCGTAGCGCCAAAGATCGATATCAGCGTGCGATCGAACGCCTCCGAATGGCAGATCGCGGTAAGGGACGACGGCATCGGTATTGACGAAAAACTCATGCCCACTCTTTTCAAAGCCTTTCGCAGGCTGAATTCACAAAAAGAATTTGCAGGATCAGGAATCGGTCTCGCGATGGTCAAAAAGATTACGGAAATACACGGCGGCCGGGTATGGATCAAGTCCACCAAAGGCGTCGGCAGTGAGTTTTTTGCCACGATTGCAAAGACTCCTCCACAACGACGATCTGACAATCTTTCAGTGCAGGGAGTGCGTTGAAAAAAATAACCCGCGTCATGCTTGTAGATGACAATGAAATGGATAATTTTTTCCATACGTATGTACTGCGCAAAGCTGAGGTTGCTGAGGATGTGATTGCAGTCGAGTCCGCAGAAGCGGCATTGAGCTATCTGGCGAACCCGGCCTCACCCGCAGTTGACCTTATTTATCTCGATATCAACATGCCCGGCATGAACGGATTTGACTTCGTCGAGGAATACCAAAAAATCGATCAAGCCGTACGGCCAGTCATTATTGTGATGCTGACCTCTTCACCCGCGCCCGAAGACGTCGAGCGCGCCAACGCATGCGCGGCAATCAGGCAATTCGTTTTAAAGCCTCTGTCGGTTGAAATCGCACGCGACATCGCAGACAAGTATTTTTGATTGGCCTTCAGCCCGACCTGGTTCAATGGCGGTGCGTTTATTGAAATATTACCCACCACAAGCATTGACGGGCATTTCGGAGTGTTTTTGGCTGGAAAATGGCGTAGGATGGACTTCCACGCCGATTGCTGCATCCATAGATGCGCTCGCTACGTAGTCAGTATTTGTTACCAATCAGCCGATCTGGTTGAAAGCGCACCTCACGCCGAATAACGCAGTGTCAACTTTTGATGCATGATTGCGTTTTACAGTAGCAATTGCCTGTGGTAACTGTCGTCCCTCACAAACTTGGTTCTGATTCACTTATCTGGAGTATTTTTCATGAAAACAAGCTTTAAAGTCCTCCCACTGATCGCTTCACTGGCCGCAGTATCCGCATTCGCCCAAACCCCTGCCGAAATCACTCCGCCCGCCGGTAACAAGGCCGCACTGACGCTTGTCGGTATTGGTATGTTGGCGTACGAATGTAAGGCCGTTGCTGACAAACCAGGTACGTTCGCTTGGACGTTTGCCGGTCCTGATGCCAAATTGCTTGATGCAAACAAGAAAGAAGTCGGCAAATACTACGCAGGCCCAACATGGGAAGCCACCGACGGTTCCAAAGTGACTGGCAAGCAACTCGCCGTCTCCCCTGGTCCTGCGGGAGCGATCCCATTGCAGTTGGTACAAGCCGCGCCGTCCACCGGCAAAGGCGCAATGACAGACGTAACCTACATCCAGCGTCTCAAGACTGTCGGCGGCGTTGCTCCAGCCGCCCCAGTTTGTGCAGCTGGCAATGTAGGAACCAAGACCAACGTAGGCTATCAAGCTGACTACGTGTTCTTCAAAAAGGGCTAAGTTGATTTGACTTGGCCGCGCGTGCTGGTCTGATTGACGGCAGCATCAAAAAAGCCGACGCATGCGTCGGCTTTTTTGTGTGATCGCAAAATGTGAATAGGCTAATTCAAATCCAGCGCATGCGCCTTGAGCTCATCAAGCTCCACCACGTCGAGTGCGCGTTCGTGCGTGGCTGCGAGCACGATGCGCGGCGCGACGCCGGCAAGAAACGCATCCTCCCAACGTGATACGCATACGCACCACTTGTCACCGGGTTTGAGTCCGGGGAAACCGAATTCCGGATGCGGCGTGGATAGATCGTTGCCCGTGCGTTTGCTGAAGGCAAGAAATTCTTCAGTCATTCGCGCGCACACCGTATGAGAACCTTGATCGCTGTCGTCGGTGCGGCAATGGCCGTCGCGATAGTAGCCGGTCATGGGTGATGTGCAGCAGCTTTCCAGCTCGCCCCCAAGAACATTTTTTTGCGTCATTCTTATCCCTGCTCCGTATTTTTTTCAGCTTGCCAGCGCAACGATGCAGCAGCATCACTTTTGCGCGCATCGACCCAGCAATCGCCTTGCGGGGTGGATTCTTTTTTCCAAAATGGTGCCTGCGTTTTCAGAAAGTCCATGATGAACTCGCAGGCTTGAAAGGCATCGCCCCGGTGTCCACTGGCAACCACCACCAGCACGATCTGATCTGTAGGCTTTAATTCACCGACGCGGTGGATGACGGTAGCGTCTATTACATTCCAACGCGCGGTTGCCTGCTCGACGATGCTGGCAAGGGCTTTCTGGGTCATTGATGGATAGTGTTCGAGCGTCAGCGTTGATACTCCGGCACCGTCGTTAATGTCACGCACCAGACCAACGAATGCGGCGATACCGCCAATTTTGGGGTTGCCAGCCCTTAGCGCATTCACTTCTGCGCCCAGATCGAAGTCTTCAGTTTGCACACGTATGGTTGGCATCGCCCTCACCCGTGATTGGCGTGAATCATCCACCCGTTACGGGAGGGAATATGGCGACTTCATCGCCCGCATGTAGTGTCGTATCCATGGCCGCCATCTCCTGATTGACCGCAACCCGCCAACGTTTTTCTGCTCCCAGTGCATGAGACCAAACACCGCCGCGCGCGCGCAGCACGTCAATGAGCGCACTCACATTCGACGGTACGGGCAACGCAATACTTTCGCTTGCAGTGCCGAAGGATTCGCGCAGACTGGCAAAATACAACACATTCAACATCACTTCACCACGTGGATTGGGGCTTTGCGCAGACCCAAATATTTGATAATAAATTTGGTTACTGCATCCGCATCGTCAAGATCAAATTGAGGAAGACTGGTTGCGAGTGATTCATCGCTGGCCACCGCAATCACAGAGGCGTCTTCTGGAAACAGGAGAGGCTTTTCAGAAAGCTTGCGATGCACTTCAATTTTCGGCATTGCATGGTGCTTCCAGCCCTCCACGATCACCACATCGCATGGCGCAAAATGCTCGAGCTGTTCTTCCAGCGTCGGCTCGGTTGCGCCACGCAACTCATGCATCATCGCCCAGCGGTTACTCGATGTAATCAACACCTCAGTGGCACCAGCCATGCGATGACGGTGCGAATCCTTGCCCGGATGGTCTAGGTCAAATTCATGATGCGCGTGCTTGATTAGCGAGACACGAAATCCCTCTTTGACGAGCAGGGGAATGACCTTCTCGATCAAGGTAGTTTTGCCGCTGCCTGAGTAGCCTGCGATACCGATGGTTTTCATGTCGCCAATCTAGCAGAAATGAATCTTCGGATCGCAGACAGAGCGGGTACGAAGCACTGTTACTTCACCTCAAGTTTCAAGGCATTCGCAACAAAAGCGAGTAGGTCACCGCGTTCGTCGATGATTTTCGAGGTCGGCGTTCCAGCACCATGCCCTGCTTGCGTCTCAATGCGGGCGAGAATGGGGCCGGTCGTACCTGCACGACCGAGCGTTGTGACTGTCGCTGCCTCCTGCATTTCGGCCACGTACTTGAAGCTGTGTGCGGGCACGACGCGATCATCGTGATCGGCGGTCATGACCAGTGTCGGCGGATAGGGTTTGCCGGACTTGACGTTATGCAAAGGCGAATAGGCGTAAAGCGCCTTGAATTCATCAGCCTTGTCGGAGGAGCCGTAGTCCGACACCCATGCCCAGCCGATCGTGAACTTGTGGAAACGCAACATATCCATCACGCCGACCTGTGGAACCGCAGCACCAAATAATTCAGGCCGTTGATTCAACACTGCCCCTACCAGCAGGCCCCCATTGGAACCGCCGTTGATCGCCAGCTTTGAAGGCGACGTAAATTTATTCGCAATCAACCACTCAGCGCTCGCGATGAAGTCGTCGAACACATTTTGCTTTTTCAGCTTGGTACCTGCGTCATGCCACTGGGCACCGTATTCGCCGCCGCCGCGAAGACAGGTCGTGACATAGATGCCGCCCATTTGCATCCATACCGCCGCAGTGACACGGTAGGTCGGCGTTTCGCTAACATTGAATCCGCCGTAACCATACAACAGGGTCGGGTTGCTGCCATCGAGCTTGATGCCTTTTTTGTGGGCGATAAAGATGGGTACTTTGGTGCCGTCTTTGCTGGTCACAAACGCCTGACGGGTGACAAATTCTGTCGCCTTGAATGCCGTCTTCGGTCGCTTGAAAAGCGTGGCCTTGCCGGTTTTTACGTCGTAACGATAGATCTCGCCCGGCGTAGTCAAGCTGGTGAAATTGAAAAATGTTTCATGCTGATTGAAGCGCCCACCAAAACCACCCGCCGAACCGACGCCTGGTAATTTCACAGCACGAATGAATTTCCCGTCGGCAGCGTGCTCGCGCACTTCAGCAGCCGCATCTTTCAAATACTGTGCAAATAAATGACCGCCCACGGCACTGGCACCGGTAAGCGTTTCCTGGCGTGCAGCGACGATGGTTTTCCAATTCGCGCGCGCCGATTTGGTGAGGTCGATAGCGACGATACGGCCCTTGGGTGCGTCGAGATCGGTCTTTACCCACAGTGTATTGCCGCTGGTACCGACGGGCGTGTACTCGGCGTCGAACTCAAGCGTGATCGGGGTTGGTGCGACATTGGGTGACGTTGAAAAGCCGCCATCCTTCAGCGGCATCCACAGCAGGCCATTCTTGCGTCCAGAGCCCTGCCACACAAAAATCAGCAGATTACGGCCATCGTCACTGACGGACGCGCCGAAGCCCCACTCTTTCTTTTCTTTGTTTTCAAAAACAAGGACATCGCTCGCCTGTTCGGTGCCGAGACGGTGGTAATAGAGTTTCTGGAAGTAGTTGCTGCCCGTCAGTGCGGCACCTTCTTTGGGCACGTCGTAGCGCGAATAGAAAAACCCTTTGCCGTCAGGCGTCCACTCTGCCGTGGAAAATTTCACCCACTTGATGACATCCGGCAAATCTTTCCCGGTGCCCAGATCGCGCACTTTCCATTCCTGCCAATCCGAACCTGCACCGGCGATGCCGTAAGCGAGATACTTGCCGTCTCGGCTGGCCACGGTACCCGTGGTCGCGACTGTGCCATCTTTCGAAAGCGTATTGGGATCGAGCGCGATCGTCGGCACGTCATTCAACGACTTGACCATGTACAACACGGCCTGCTGCTGCAACCCGTCGTTACGAGTATAAAAATAGCGTCCGCCTTCCTTGAAAGGCGTGCCGAATTTTTCAAAGTTGTACAGTTCTTTGTAGAGCTTCGTGATAGGCTCCCGCTGTGGAAGCGACGCCAGGAATTTGTCAGTGACCGCGTTCTGCGCTTTCACCCAGGCCTTGGTTTCTTCGCTGTTGTCGTCTTCCAGCCAGCGGTAGGGATCCGCCACGCTGGTGCCGTGGTAGACATCGACTTGATCGCCTTTGCGGGTCGGTGGTGCGGTCATGGTCTGCGCCAGAAGCGTCGTTGACACGAGTGCGGAGAGGAGCAACAGGGATTTTTTCATGGGGTGTATGCGCGAAGTTGAATTCAGGAATCAGGGTCGGATTTGACGAGTGTGAGGCTGGGTTTGGATGCGTCGTCACTAAGTTTTGGATGGTCCAGTTCAACCTTTTCAATCGAGGCAAACCGGTCGCTGATTTTCTTGCTGGTGACCGCAACGTCTTTGACATCTTCGTTGGCTTGACGAATGTGATCGGCCAGTTTTTTCATGCGTTCATCAAAACGCGAAAACTCCTTGCCCAGCTTGCCCAATTCGTCCTTGATGATATGAATCTGCTTGCGTGTTTCAACGTCTTTCAATACCGCGCGAACGGTATTGAGGACCGCCATCATCGTGGTCGGCGAGACAATCCAGACGCGGCGAATCTGCGCGAATTCGACCAGATCGCGGTGGTGCGCATGGATTTCCGCGAACACCGCTTCCGCAGGAATAAACATGACCGCGCCCTCGGAGGTCACATTGGGAATGATGTATTTTGATGCGATTGCTTCGATATGTTTCTTGACGTCGGCCTTGAACATGGCCGGCGACGCCCGGTCGGGGCCGTCAGAAATCATGCGCTCGTAATTTTCCAGCGGAAACTTCGAGTCCACTGCAATCAAGCCCACCGGCTCGGGTAACTTCAATACGCAGTCGGCACGCACGTCGTGACCGGCATAGGCAAAACTGTATTGAAACTCGAAGGATGATTCAGGCAACACGTTGCGAATGATGGTTTCGAGCTGCACTTCGCCAAACGCCCCACGCGAACGTTTGTCGCCCAGCAATTGCTGGAGACTGACGACGTTGGTGGTCAGGCCATCGAGTTTTTTTTGCGCTTCGTCGATAGTGGCAAGGCGCGACATCACGCTGACAAACGTCTCGTTGGTTTTCTTGAAACCTTCGTCGAGGCGCTCGTTCACTTTGCCGCCAATTTCGGCCAGCCGGGTGTCGGTAGATTTGGTGAGACCGTCGATGGTGGCCGTGATCTGGCCTGTGACCAGACGCATGGTCGCTTCAATCGATTGCTGCTGGGCCAGGCCCTGTTCGCTCAATTTCGCCAGTGTGCCACCGAGCATAGCCGCTTTCAGCGCGTCCTGGCGTTGCTGCAATTCAAGATTTAAATGCGCGAGTTGCTTGATCAGCTCTTCGCGATTGCCTGCCAGATTTTGGGACTGCTCGAGCTGCAATGCGGAAAGAGATTGGCGCAAGCGTTCGGTGGCATCGTTCTGGCTGCTGGAGAGGCGCTCGCCCTGCTTGGCCAGCCCATCGGCCATATCGGTAAGCATCGCGCGGTGGCGCGCTTCCTGAGCCGCATCGATCAACCGCGGGTCATGCTTTCTGAGGGCACTCAACAATAAAAGCCCCAGCCAAATCACAGCAGCCGCCAATGCGGCGACTGCGATTACAAGCAGAACAACCAGTGTTTGAACATCCATCGGCAATGCATACCTCTAGTACTGGTGCGGTTTCTCAGCTATTTATGTCTGAAAAACCGCGCCCATGCTCACTCTTGGCAAATACTACGCCGCTTCGCGACTTGCCTTCTTGCGCTCATGCTCGAGCAGGAAACGTTTGCGGATACGGACATTCTTCGGCGTAATTTCGACCAATTCATCGTCGTCGATAAATTCAATCGCGCTTTCCAGCGACAACTGGATCGGTGGCACCAGCGCGACGGCTTCGTCAGTACCCGACGAACGCACGTTGGTGAGCTGCTTACCCTTGATCGGATTGACCACGAGATCGTTGTCGCGGCTGTGAATGCCGATCACCATGCCGTTGTACAAACGCTCACCCGGTGACACAAACATGCGGCCACGATCCTGCAGTTTCCACAACGCATAGGCCACGGCTTCGCCCTGTTCACCTGAGATCAGTACGCCATTGCGGCGTGAAGGTAAATCGCCCCGCAATGGTGCGTACTCATCGAATACGTGGCTCTTGATGCCGGTGCCGCGCGTCATGTTCATGAAGTCGGTCTGGAAACCAATCAACCCCCGCGCTGGAATGCGGTAGTCAAGACGCACGCGACCACGCCCGTCCGGCACCATGTCCAGCAAGTCGGCTTTACGTTGTCCCAACGCTTCCATCACTACACCCTGGTTGCTGTCTTCCACATCAACCGTCAACATTTCATAAGGCTCACATTGCTCGCCATCGATCATTTTCATCACAACGCGGGGCTTGCCAACAGCTAATTCGTAACCTTCGCGGCGCATGTTCTCAAGCAGAATCGTCAGATGCAATTCACCGCGTCCTGAGACCAGAAACACGTCGGTGTCTTCAGTTTCTTCCACACGCAATGCAACGTTGACCAATAATTCTTTATCGAGGCGCTCGCGAATCTGGCGCGAGGTAACGAACTTGCCTTCCTGCCCTGCAAACGGCGACGTATTGACCTGAAAATTCATCGTCAATGTAGGCTCATCCACACCCAGCAATGGCAGCGCTTCAGGGTTGTCGGTGCTGGAAATCGTGCAGCCGATGGAAAGATCGTCGATCCCGTTGATCAAAACAATTTCGCCTGCTTCCGCGACTTCCATGGGCACTTTGTTCAAGCCCTGAAAACTCTGCACCTGATTGACTCGAACGCGCTTTGGCGGCTTGTCACCAGAAAGAAGCATGACGTCCGAACCGGATTTGATCTTGCCTCGACGGATACGGCCAATGCCGATACGTCCCACGTAACTCGAATAGTCGAGCGCTGAGATCTGCAACTGAAGCGAGCCTTCGGTATCGGCATCTGGTGCGGGCACATTCTTCAAAATGGTGTCGAGCAACGCACGCATGTCGGTAGCGGGCTGTTTCCAGTCGAGCGTTGCCCAGCCGTTAAGCGCTGAGGCGTACACAATCGGGAAATCAAGCTGCTCTTCTGTAGCACCGAGTTTGTCCATTAATTCGAACGTGTTGTTGATCACCCAATCCGGACGCGCACCTTCGCGGTCGATCTTGTTCACGACCACGATAGGACGCAGGCCCAGCGCTAGCGCTTTTTTGGTCACGAAGCGCGTCTGCGGCATCGGGCCTTCGACGGCATCCACCAGCAGCAAAACACTATCGACCATCGACAACACACGCTCAACTTCGCCACCGAAATCGGCGTGGCCGGGGGTATCGACGATGTTGATGTGCACGCCCTCGTAATCGATGGCGGTGTTCTTGGCGAGAATCGTGATGCCGCGTTCTTTCTCAAGATCGTTGGAGTCCATCACCCGCTCGGCGATGTGCTGGTGTGCTGCAAATGAACCAGCTTGGTGCAGGAGTTTATCAACCAGCGTGGTTTTGCCGTGGTCAACGTGGGCGATGATGGCGATGTTGCGTAACGCGCGAGACATGAATTGCTTTCAAAAAGTGGAACTGATGTGGGAAGAGAAACAGGTGGATTTAGGTAACCTGAAAGTTTACCACGACCGCCCGATTTTCTCTATGACAATCCAAATATTTCAATGATTTAGCACTCAAACACCTGGTCGTCCATCGCGGCCCAAATTTCGACCCGAATTTCGAGTAATCAACCCTCGGTATTGCGCATCCAGTCAGCCGTTTGAAAAAACGACTGTATGAGGCGTTTTTGAAGCCCTGTTTCCACACCGATCTCGGTCATTGCACGCGCCATACAAGCCATCCACTGATCGCGCTCGACTGAAGCAATCGCAAAGGGCAGATGCCGTGCCCGCAAGCGTGGATGGCCAAATTCCTGTTCATAGAGCGGCGGGCCACCCAGCCAACCCATCAGAAATTTGAATAGCTTCTCGCGCGAACCCTCCAGCACGGGCGGATGAAGCTTGCGTATTTGGTAAAAATCAGGGTCTTCATCCATGAGGTCGTAAAAACACCCGACCAGTTTTCGAACCTGAACCTCCCCGCCGATCAGGTCATAAGGGGTAAGTGGGTGGCGCGGTTCGTCAATGTGGTTTGTCATATGGGCATTTTAACAACACAGCCTGATAGCACACCTCGCCATTGCGGTATATTTGCCACATAGGAACGAAGCATGACCAAAATAAAAAAGTATCTCGCGCTCAAAATTGATGTCGATACGCTCAAGGGAACGAAAGTTGGCGTCCCTGCGTTGATCAACGTCCTGAAAAAACATATTGCTGGTGCTACGTTTTTATTTAGCCTCGGTCCTGACCACACCGGTCGGGCGATCAAGCGCGTATTCCGCAAAGGCTTTCTCGGCAAAGTGAAGCGCACCTCGGTGGTCTCCCACTACGGTTTTCCCACGCTCTTGTATGGCACCTTGCTGCCCGGCCCGGACATCGGTAAAAACTGTGCCGACATCATGCAAAGGACGCGAGATGAAGGCTTTGAAGTTGGCATTCATACTTGGGATCACGTCAAATGGCAGGACGGGGTTGAACACGAAAATGCCGATTGGACGCGTCGCGAAATGTCGCGTGCACAGGAGCGCTTCACGGAGATTTTCAAAGTCCCGGCACGAACCCACGGCGCGGCCGGCTGGCAGATGTCCAATCACGCACTTCGCATGACGCAAGAAATGGGATTCGACTATTGCTCCGATGGCCGCGCCTTGCTGCCCGATGCAGTTCCGCACTTTCCCGTCATCAACGCCGAGATCATCGATTGCCCCCAGATTCCTACCACGCTGCCGACACTCGACGAGTTGATTGGGCTGGATGCCTGCACCGAATCAAACGTCCATGAACGGTTGCTCGCCATCACAGCAGCACCGCCGCCCATCATTGCGGCATCGCGGCAACCGATGACTGCACATGTATTTACGATGCATGCCGAGCTGGAAGGCATGCGATTGTTGCCCGTGTTTGAAAAACTGCTCAGTGGTTGGCGCGAACAGGAATATGAACTCGTCTCGACCGAAACGGTCTGTCGTAATATTGACCGCGCGCATCTACCCTACTTCACCGCAGACCGTGGCACAGTTTCAGGACGGAGCGGATCCTTATTGTTGCAAGGCAAGCCGTTTCTGCCAGCACTGGTTGATTTTAAACAAGCTGCCTGAAAGTTTTAGCGTCTGAACATCATTGATACATGACAAGGATCTTGAATGCCAAACAATTCTGTCGCTGATTTTGAAGTACCCGCCACCGGCAACCAGCGCTTTGCGAGTGTCGCATTCAGGGGGCATCACTACATTCTCTATTTCTACCCCAAGGACGCAACCCCGGGCTGCACGCTGGAAGGCGAGCAATTTCGCGATTTGCACGACGAATTTCTGCGCGCGGGCGTCAAGGTATTTGGCGTGTCGCGTGATTCTGTCGCGAGCCATGAAAAATTTAAGACGAACATGAAATTCCCGTTTGATCTGTTGTCCGACAGCGACGAGAAGCTCTGCAAGATCTTTGGCGTCATCAAAGAGAAGAACATGTACGGCAAAAAAGTGATGGGTATTCAGCGCTCGACTTTCCTCATTGGCCGCAATAATGAGATCGTGCAGGAATGGCGTGGCGTGAAGGTTGATGGCCATGCGGCCGCTGTATTGCTCGCTGCAAAAAGTGTCACAAAAAGCGTGTCATAATGATTTTAGAATAGCCGAACACAGCCGAAATCGCATATCCAGCCGCAACCACAATCGACCCTAAGACTTGAGTCCACCACATTCGATCAACCCTCTTCGAGCGCCTTGCTCTAAGAGGGTTTTTCACTTTTGAAGCGCATGTTTTGTGACTATCCATAGAGGAAAACGACTTGGCCCCTAGACCCGGAAACAGCAAAGCCCCCGCCCCAAAAATCAGCACGACGAAAATTTTCGTGCTCGATACCAATGTGCTCATGCACGATCCGACATCGCTGTTTCGTTTTGAAGAGCACGATATCTATCTGCCAATGATCACATTGGAAGAGCTGGACAACAACAAGAAAGGAATGACAGAAGTCGCGCGCAATGCTCGTCAGGCGACTCGATTTCTTGATGAGATCGTATCGAGTCAGGAAAGCGACATAGAAAACGGCGTGCCGCTGAAGGATCTTGGTACCAAGCAGGCTTCAGGTCGCCTGATGCTGCAAACGCGCCCGGTAAGTGTGGAGTTCCCCAGTGCCCTGCCCGACAGCGGCAAGGCCGACAACCGGATCCTGGCCGTCGCCCTTGACCTGCAACATCACAATCCGAAACGCAGCGTGGTGCTGGTGTCCAAAGACATCAATATGCGCATCAAGGCGCGCGCGATTGGCGTGGCGGCAGAAGATTATTTCAACGACAAGGTGCTGGAAGATACCGACCTGCTTTACACCGGCATGCGCGAGCTGCCCAAAGATTTTTGGGACAAACACGGCAAGGATATTGAATCCTGGCAGGAGCATGGCCGCACGCTCTATCGCGTGAAGGGTCCGCTGGTGCCGACGTTAAGCGTGAACGAATTTGTTTATCAGGATGAAGATAAGCCGTTCTACGCCATCGTCGCTGCTCAAGAGGGTAAAACGGTCGTCCTGAAGACCCTCAAGGATTACACGCACCAGAAAAACAACATCTGGGGCATTGTCGCGCGCAATCGAGAACAGAATTTTGCGCTTAATGTACTGATGGATCCGGAAGTTGATTTCGTCACACTGCTTGGACAGGCCGGTACTGGCAAGACGTTGCTCACGCTCGCGTCCGCGCTGATGCAAACGCTGGAGCACAAGGTTTATTCCGAAATAATCATCACCCGCGTCACTGTGCCGGTTGGCGAAGACATTGGATTTTTACCGGGCACCGAAGAAGAAAAGATGAACCCGTGGATGGGCGCGCTGGAAGACAACCTCGATGTGCTCAACAGTACCGATGAAGAAGCCGGTGATTGGGGACGCGCTGCGACGCGCGATCTGATCCGCTCGCGCATCAAGGTGAAGTCACTCAACTTTATGCGCGGTCGTACATTTTTAAACAAATTTCTGATCATCGACGAAGCGCAAAATCTCACGCCGAAGCAGATGAAAACGCTCATCACCCGTGCCGGCCCCGGTACCAAGGTGGTGTGCCTGGGAAACATTGCACAGATCGACACACCCTACCTCACAGAAGGCTCCTCGGGTTTGACGTACGTGGTGGATCGCTTCAAGGGCTGGGAGCATTCGGGCCACATCACCCTGCAACGTGGTGAGCGTTCACGCCTGGCCGATCACGCGGCAGAAATATTGTAGTGATGTCAAAGGCAATGCGAGTGGTTGTCGCTTTTACGCTGCTCGCATTGCCTCCAGGTGCGCGTGCCGCCAACACGGCTCTGGTTGATATTCCGACTGACTCGCTGGATTCTCCCGCGCAAGTGGCCATGAAGAAACTCGCTGCGCCTGCGGCACATCCACGGCCATTGCGCATTGCCGACGTCGAAAAAATACACCCCGATCTGATCGTCCGTCTGGAAGAAATTCGCGTCTATGGCCGCAATGAGCCGGAGGATTATGTTGGTCCGAAAAAATCGCCCATGATGCAATTTCGCACGCGGCTGGAAAACGACATCACGTTGCCGCCGTCAAAAAAAGTGCAGTTGGCACTTTGCTTCATTGGCCTGTGCAGCATTTACGGCCCCGAGGGGATTCCTCTCGGCGACAGCCCCGAGGTTCGCGCTGACGCGCGCACGAATCAATCAACAACTCAACTCAATGCGCAATTTCGCGGCACGTTGCAATGATCTTTCTCCTCGACGCCTGTCTCGGCAAATGTGACCCACAAGACTTGGGTTAAGATGAGACATCCATCCAGCGCGTCACCCGACAAAACTATAAAAAGCGCCACTCCACTTTTGCCATCGAGAAAATGAAACGCGGTTTTTATACCATCATGGCGGCGCAGTTTTTTTCGTCGCTCGCCGATAATGCGTTGTTTATCGCCGCGATCGCGCTTCTGGCCCAGCTCGATGGCCCGATATGGCTGGCACCCTTACTGAAGGGTCTGTTTCATCTTTCCTATGTCGTACTGGCCCCGTTTGTTGGGCCGTTCGCTGATGCCTGGCAAAAGGGCAAGGTAATGTTCACCACTAACACCATCAAGGTGGTGGGCTGCCTGGTCATGCTTTTCTACGCAGCCATCTCTCAAATGGGTATTGACGCGTACATCGTGGTGCTGATTGCCTATGCCATCGTTGGCTTCGGCGCAGCAGCGTATTCGCCCGCCAAATACGGCATCCTCACCGAGCTGCTACCGCCGGAAAAACTGGTGGTTGCGAACGGTTGGATTGAAGGCTTGACCGTACTGTCAACCATCATTGGCATTGTGCTCGGCGGCGTTCTCATCGGCACTGCAGTCTCCAGCAGATTGCTCCTGTTCGATTTTCCCTATTTGGAAACCGGTATCGACACGCCTGCGGAGGCTGCGATTGCCGTCATTGTTTTTTTCTATGCGATTGCTGCGATCTTCAATCTATTCATCCCGGACACCGGTGCCCGCTACGGAAAGCAGGCTGTACATCCGATCAAATTACTTGCTGAATTTAGCCATTGCTTTAATACCTTATGGCACGACAAGCTCGGCCAGATTTCGCTCGGTATTACAACGCTCTTTTGGGGGGCCGGTGCCACGTTGATTCTCATCGTACTGCGTTGGGCGGAAGTGCATCTTGGGCTGCCGCTCTCAAAAGGCACTATTTTGCAAGGTGTATTCGCATTTGGATCGGCCTTTGGCGCCATTATCGCCGCGCGATTTATACCGCTAAGACGAGCTTTGCGTGTGTTACCAGCGGGCGTATTGATGGGCATTGTGGTGATGGCAATGACTTTGGTTTCCGCCATGCCCGTTGTATTCGGGCTGTTGACTGTTGCCGGTGCATTGGCGGGATTTTTTGTGGTCCCCATGAATGCGCTGCTGCAACATCGCGGCCACGTATTGCTATCGGCTGGTCATTCGATTGCAGTACAAAACTTCAATGAGAATCTTTGCATCCTTGTAATGCTAGCCCTTTACGGCGGCATGCTTTCGATAAACATGCATATCAACACGATCATCATTATTTTTGGCACATTCGTTTCGATCGCAACAGCACTGATGATCGTTAAGCACAAATACAACCAGCGCAAATTTGGCGACGCTGAACGCATCATCGGCATCGAAAAAGGCGAATCGCAAACGCACTTTGTCAATAACCCGCACTAATCAGAAAAATTTATCGAAGCTCTAGCACTGGTGCGGCTTTACAGATGTTTTTGCCCTGAGAGCCACATGAATAGGCATTCTACAATTTAGGCGCAGATTTGCACTCAGGCTATTGGCAGGCTCGACCGAATTGCCCAGCGTAGTTTTGCACTCGTTGAACGCGGGTTGCTGCGCTGCTCTTCCGGCGATGGGCGGATTGGGTCTGTGGCCATGCTCGAATAAATTCCCGATTGAAAGTTTTGTTGAAATGCCGTTTCAACGCGTTTGTCTTCGCCGGAATGGAACGTAAGAACGGCGACGCGGCCACCGGACTTCAAGCACCACGGCAGCAACTCCAGAAAGCGCTCCAATACGGCGAACTCGTCATTGACTGCGATGCGCAGCGCCTGAAAGGTGCGCGCCAAAGTTTTTTTATGCGCCCTTACCTCGATAACGCCGTCAAGTGCCGCACGAACGACATCTGCCAATTGCAGCGTCGTGGTGATCGGCGAAGCAGACTTCTTGATTGCCTGCGCGATAAGTTCAGCGTGAGGTTCATCGGCATTTTTTGTCAGTAGCTCGGCGAGTGCCTCCGTACTGATCGACTGCAAAAACGCTGAGGCCGGTGACCCGCGCATCGGATTCAATCGCAAATCGAGCGGCCCGTCGTTTTTATACGAAAACCCGCGTGCTGGATTATCAAGCTGCATCGATGAAACACCGAGATCGGCGAGGATGCAATCGAACCCACCGCCCGCTTCCGGCAACAATTGCGCGATACCGGCAAAATTCATTTTGTGAATCACCAGCACAGCGTCTGAAAAACCGCGTTTCCTCAAACGTTTCTCTGTGCGCGGCAGCTCAATGGCATCCACATCAACAGCGAATAGTCTGCCACCAGGCAATAGCAGCGGCAGCATTGCCTGTGTGTGACCGCCGAAGCCAAGGGTCGCATCCAATCCGATTTCGCCCGGCTTGGGATTAAGAATGGCGAGAATTTCATCCACACAAATCGAGCGATGCATGCCAGCAGGTGTCTGGCCGCGTGCGATTACTTTTTCAACATCAGCCGCAAATTTTTGAGAATTTTGAGAATCGAGCTCTTTATATTTTTCTTCGAACTTGCGAGGATGCGTGCCGCGGTAACGTTTGCGCCGAACGTGTGGCGGTGCCGGGGGAGCTGGGGGAGCTGGGGGGATTTCTGCTGTCATGCGCTCAATACCCAACTGCACCACCATCTTTGCGATGGTCACTCCCCGCTACATAACCATCCTCGCCTTGTCGCCAAATAAGTTGCGCGCCACCAAACGCAAAATTAACCGTTTCAGCCGCCGCAATTTTGTGACCCATGCCTTCAAGCACCGCGCCAATGCTGATCTTCAGAGCATCTTCAAGTCCGACGGTGCCATCGGGATTGACAATCCAGCGAGGTGCGTCGGACGCCGTCTGCGGGTTCTGGCCGTAGTCGCACAACCGCACGACCATCTGCAAATGACCTTGGGCCTGCATGTGTCCGCCCATCACACCGAAGCTCATCAGTGGTTTGTTGGCGAGGTCGGTGAGAAAACCGGGAATGATGGTTTGGAATGGGCGCTTGAATGGTGCGACTTGATTTGGATGCCCGGCGTCCAACACGAAGCCATGGCCGCGGTTCTGCATGGAAATACCGGTACCCGGCACCACCACGCCTGAGCCAAAGCCCATGTAGTTCGATTGGATGAGACTCACCATCATGCCGCTCGCGTCTGCCGTAGTGAGATAGACCGTGCCGCCGTGTTGCGGAATACCATGTGTGGGCACAGAAGCACGTTTGGTGTTGATCAGGGCCGCACGGGATTTCAGATAGGCTTTATCAAGCAGTGCTGTGACGGGCACGTCCATAAAGCGCGCGTCAGCGATGTAGCGACTTGCGTCGGCAAAAGCCAACTTCATGGCTTCAATCTGCAGATGTATGCCGGTCGCAGAATCGGCTTTGTGTGAAGCCAAATCAAAGTTTTCGAGTATTCCCAATCCCAGCAGCGCTGCAAGCCCTTGCCCGTTCGGCGGAATCTCGTGCAAGCGGACCTGGCGGTAATCCATGTGGATGGTGCCAACCCAGTCGCACGCATGTGCGGCAAGATCATCGGTAGTTAGCACTCCACCCAAATGTGCCGCATGCGTAGCCATCTTCTGCGCCAGCGCACCGTGGTAGAAATTTTTACCACGCGTAGCGGCGATATCTTCAAGCGTATTTGCCTGACCGCGCAAAATCCATTTCTCCGCGGCCTGCGGCGCGCGGCCACCGGGTGTGAAATCGCGAACGAAGTCTGGCTGGGCCTTCAACATCTCGGCCTGCCGTGCCCAGCTGACTGCTGTAATCGGCGAAACCATAAATCCTTCGCGGGCATAACCAATCGCGGGCGCAAATAACTTTTCAAATGGCAGCTTGCCGAACTTCTCCGATAGCGCAACCCATTGCGACACCGCGCCAGGCATCGTCACCGAATCGATGCCACGCTGTGGCATTGACGTTGCGCCCGGATACTTGTGTGCAAAATAATCCGGTGTCCATCCTGAAGGCGAACGACCCGACGCATTGAGGCCGTGCAGTTGCTGGCCATCCCACAGAATCGCAAATCCATCCGAGCCAATGCCGTTGCTGGTGGGCTCAACGACGGTGAGCGTGATCGCCGCAGCAATGGCAGCATCGACCGCATTGCCACCCTGCTGCATCATGGCGAGACCGGCTTGGGCAGCGAGTGGTTGTGAAGTGGCGACGATATTTTTCGCCATTACCGGCATGCGCTGGGAAGCGTAGGGGAAATCGCAGGAAAAATTTTTCATGTGGGCAATGGGATGCGAATGACGAAATTTGTTGGGTTGCGTTAGGATGGGATTCTACGCTGCCTCGCTCCCCACTCCATCAGGTAAGGGCGTCGTAAACTTTGTACATTGAGTATTAAACTGGGAAATTATAATGACCCCACCGCTCCGCGCCCTCGTATTCGATGCCTATGGCACGCTCTTCAACGTCCATTCCGTGATCGCAACTTGCGATGTCCTGTTCCCCGGCAAAGGCGCCGCGCTCTCGCAGCTGTGGCGCACGAAACAGCTTGAGTACTCATGGTTGCGTAGTCTCATGGGACGTTACGTGGATTTCAACCAAGTCACGCGTGAGGCGCTGCAGTATGCATGCAAGTCAATGGGCCTCTCGTACTCAGAGGATTTGTTGTCGCAACTAAACGCCGACTACCGGACGCTCGCGCTATTCGACGATGCACAGCCAACACTTCAGCAACTTTGTCATCAACAACCCGCCGTAAAGTGCGCCATCCTCTCTAACGGCGCAAATGAAATGTTGAACGCGGTTGTTGCCCACAACAAACTGGAAGCAATGCTGGACGCCGTATTGAGTGTCGATGAAGTCGGGGTATTCAAACCTGATCCACGCGTCTATCAGCTCGCCTGTGATCGGTTACACCTTGATCGGAGTGAAATCGGTTTTGTTTCCAGCAATGGCTGGGACGCAGCAGGTGCCAAAACGTTTGGCTTCACAACATTCTGGATCAACCGCACGGCGGCACCGATCGAGGCGTTGGGCGTTACACCGGATCGTGTGTTGGTATCACTAACTGCGCTACCGATGTTGCTTGAGGAATAACGTTTTCTATCGCGCCGCCCTTACCATCCGCGAGCCGCTTCAACGCTCTCTCATATTCGTAAAGCTCTTCTTCGTAAATATCCATCACACACGGAATGCAGCCAGTACCGCAGCATTCGTGAGGTTCTGGTTTGCGCGGTGGGGTTGGCAAAGGCGTGCTCATAGAGACATTTTACGCGAGTCGAATGCGACTGGATGTGCACAAACAATCAGCATCACAATGAGAAACCCCGCATTGAGCGGGGTTTCTTGAGACAAGATACCTGATTGCATCACTCCTCGACAAACGCCTCCTCGCGTTTCTTACGGATCGCGGGCAGCATGATGACGATTAGCAGCAGCAAGGAAACGAACAGCAGGGTTGCCGACAACGGACGGGTAACAAACGTCATTGGATCACCACGCGAGAGCAACATGGCTCTCCGCAGATTCTCCTCCATCATCGGACCGAGAATAAAGCCCAACAACAATGGTGCGGGCTCGCAGTCGAGCTTGACGAACAAATAGCCGATAAAGCCAAACAATGCGGTCATGATGACATCGAACGGGCTATTGGATAGCGAATACACACCGATACAGCAAAACACCAGGATGGCAGGATAGAGCAGGCGATACGGCACTGTCAAAAGCTTGATCCACATACCGATCAGCGGCAGGTTCAGCACCACCAGCATGAAATTGCCGATCCACATCGATACGATCATTCCCCAGAACAAATTGGGGCGCTCGGTCATCACCTGCGGACCTGGCTGGATACCCTGAATGATCATCGCGCCGACCATCAGTGCCATCACAGGATTCGGCGGAATACCGAGCGTCAGCAACGGAATAAAAGATGTTTGCGCGGCAGCGTTATTTGCCGACTCTGGCGCTGCAACGCCACGGATGTCGCCTTTGCCAAATTTCGAGGAATCCTTGGCGATTTTCTTTTCAAGCGTATAGGCCGAGAATGCCCCCAACACTGCACCGCCACCGGGCAAAATTCCCAGCAATGATCCCAGCGCCGTTCCGCGCAGCACAGCAGGGTACGCGTCCCTGAAGTCTTTCTTGGTCGGCCAAAGCGATGAGACCTTGCTCGTGAACACTTCGCGCGCTTCGCCTTGCTCAAGATTCTTGATAATCTCAGCGAATCCAAAAACGCCCATGGCGATGGCGACAAAACCGATACCATCGGAAAGTTCCG
>JANOQY010000568.1:0-6501 GCA_031414995.1 Betaproteobacteria bacterium | reverse complement strand
AAGACGAATAGCTCGCCGCCGCGTGCGCGCACTTCCTGCATGTTCGATTTCACTTTTTCTAAAATTGCATCGTTGGGTGCAATCACCACCACCGGCATTTCTGAGTCCACCAGTGCGAGCGGGCCGTGTTTCAATTCGCCGGCCGGGTAGGCTTCGGCGTGAATGTAGGAAATTTCTTTTAGCTTTAACGCGCCTTCGAGCGCGATGGGGTAGTGCAGGCCACGACCAAGAAACAGGGCGTGATGTTTTTCGGCAAACATTTGCGCCCACGCCTGAATCTGCGGTTCAAGATTGAGCGCGTGTTGCACGCTGCCGGGCACGTAGCGTAATTGTTCGAGGTAATCGGCCTCCTGATTTGCGCTGAGGCGTCCGTGCGCCTTCGCAAGCGTCAGCGCGAGCGTGAATAGCGCGATCAACTGTGTGGTGAAGGCTTTGGTGGAAGCGACGCCAATTTCCTTGCCGGCGCGCGTGTAAAACTCCAGCTTGGAGGCGCGCGGAATGGCGCTCTCGCGGACGTTACAGATCGAGAGGGTGTTGGTGTGGCCGAGTTCTTTGGCGCGCTTCAAAGCTTCCATGGTGTCCAGCGTTTCGCCGGACTGGGAAATGGTGACGATGAGTTGCTTGGGATTCGGGATCGAATCGCGATAACGGTATTCATGGCCCAATTCGACGTTGCAGGGAATGCCTGCGATGGTTTCGATCCACTGCTTGCCGACCATGCTGGCATAGGAGCTGGTGCCGGAAGCGAGAATGAGGACGGCTTCGGTTTCCTTGAAAACTTCTTTAGCACCTTCGCCAAACAAGGCGCTTTTTACACCAACTGAAAGCAAGGCTTCGAGCGTGTCAGAAATCGCGCGCGGCTGCTCGTGGATTTCTTTTTGCATGAAGTGGCGATAGGGACCCAGTTCTGTTTCGTCAGCGGACAGGTCAGAGGTGTGAATGCCGCGTTCAACTTTATTACCTTCTCGGTCTACAACGTTGATGCCCTTGCGGCTCAGCTCGGCGACGTCGCCTTCTTCGAGATACATCACTCGACGGGTGACAGGGAGAATCGCGGAGACATCGGAGGCGATAAAATTTTCATGTTTATCGGCGTCGCCCACGCCAATCAGCAACGGACAACCGACGCGCGCGCAGATCATCACGTCCGGCGCGCCAACGGCGACGACACCAATCGCGTAGGCACCGTGCAAATCCCTGGCCGCGGCCTGCGTGGCCGCGAATAAATTCTTGGTCGATTTGAAATAGTGATGAATGAGATGCGCGATGACTTCGGTATCGGTTTGCGATTCAAAGGTATAGCCGAGCGCCTTCAAACGTTCACGTTGTGCTTCATGATTTTCGATAATGCCGTTATGCACAACAGCGATTTCGTCGTTGGATACATGTGGATGCGCGTTTGGCTCCGTCACGCCGCCATGCGTAGCCCAGCGGGTGTGGCCAATGCCCAAAATGCCGGTGAGGTTTTCGGCAGCAATACCGGCTTCCATTTCGGCGACACGACCGACGCGACGAACGCGACTGATGGCATCATTGCCTGGGTTAAGTACCGCGATGCCGGCGGAGTCATAGCCGCGGTATTCGAGGCGCTTCAGGCCCTCGGTAAGGATGGGAACGATGTTGCGATTAGAAATTGCACCGACGATGCCGCACATGTGGTTTCTCCAAAACGTCTGCGACGTTGACCTTCAATGGCCATCAGACTAGACCAGAATTATGCAAGAAAAGTGACGCGATCCTATGCTTACTTTTTCTTGACTGGGCGTTTCCAGCCGGTTTTATTCACCTGGGTTTTCTCATTGAGCGTGAGGCCGCCGGGCGGGACATCTTTCCACACAGTGGTTCCCGCACCAATATCAGCGCCTTTGCCGATGGTAACCGGCGCCACCAATTGCACGTCGGAGCCGATGTGCACGTTGTCTTCGATCACGGTGCGGTGCTTGTAGGCACCATCGTAGTTACACGTGATGGTACCGGCACCGATATTCACATTCTTGCCAACGGTGGTATCGCCGATGTAGGTAAGGTGATTTGCTTTGGAGCCAGCGCCGAATTCACTTGCCTTTACCTCGACAAAGTTTCCAATGTGCACGTCATCTGCCAGCGACGTGCCCGGACGGATGCGGGCATAGGGACCAATGCGGGTGTTGTTCCCGATGATGGCGTCGTCGATAAATGAGAACGGCAGCACTTCTGTACCGACGCCGATCGTACAGTTGCGCAGGATGCAATTCGCGCCGATTTTTACGTTTGCTGCAAGCTTTACGCGGCCTTCGAATATGCTGTTCACATCGATATAGACGTCGTTATTCTTTCCGTCGCCACATAGGAGTTCGCCGCGCACATCAATGCGTGCGGGGTCGGCCAATGTAACGCCGTCGATCATCAGGCGTCTTGCGATATCAAGTTGATGGATGCGTTCCAGGGCGGCCAATTGGTCCTTGCTGTTAATGCCTGTGACTTCCCACTCTTGTGCGGGAGAAAGCGTTTCAACGCTGACGCCGTCCTTGACCGCCATGGCGAGAATATCGGTTAAATAATATTCGCCTTGCGCATTGTTATTGCCAAGGGTTGGTAGCCATTTGGCAAGCAACGCGGTGGGACATGCGAGAAAACCCGTGTTGATTTCGGCAATTTGTTTTTCTTCTGCTGAGGCGTCTTTTTCTTCGACGATCGCGCGAACGTTGCCTGAAACATGTCTAAGGATGCGGCCCAACCCTTGCGGATTGGCGACCTGCATGGTCAGCCAGGCAAGTTTGCCGGACTGGGCGGCTGCGGCAAGAGCGCGAAGCGTATCAGCGCGTATCAGCGGCACGTCGCCATATAGAACCAGCGTGATGCCATCGATTGCAATCAACGGCAACGCCTGCAGGACAGCATGGCCAGTGCCTAATTGTGGCTCCTGCTTTGCCCACGCGAGATCTGCATCGGCTATCGTTGCACGCACTTGATCGCCACCATGACCGTAGACGATACAAATTTTTTGCGGTTGAAGCTGGCGTGCCGCAGCGAGCACATGTGAGAGCATCGGCTGACCGGCAATTGGCTGCAGGACTTTCGGGAGCGCGGATTTCATGCGCTTGCCTTGGCCCGCCGCAAGGATGACGACATAAACGTCAGAGGGCAATTTGGTTTGTATCGGCTTGTTCATCGCCTCATTATCCAATATCCGCCGAAAAATTTACGTTCTCAGTATTGACTCTGGCGGCGGATTTTTGGTTTGACTACACGCGTAGGACAGCCGGGCGGCGTGGGCAACGAGTAGTCAAAATCAAATGGGCGAAAAAAAAGGCAGCGGGGAGTAATCCGCTGCCTGTTATGTGTTGCGCCTCTAAACCGTTACGGTACTGTGATTATAACTGAACTTATTATCTTTTGCGTAATTTTTGTATGGATTGTAGCTGTGCTGCCAATTGGGCCAGTTCAGCGACCACAAGCGCCCTATCTTGGCCGCTTGCGCGGTTAGCAAGCGCTTCCTCCGCGGCTTGTTTTGCCGCCATAACCTTGGCCTCATCGAGGTCATGGGCACGTATTGAGGTGTCGGCAAGAATGGTCAGGGCTTTTGGCTGGACTTCCAAAATCCCACCTGAAACGTAGATCACTTCTTCCTCATCTTTACCAACGAGCTTGATTTTGACCGTGCCTGGCTTGATACGTGTGAGCAGTGGCGCATGCTGCGGCAAAATGCCGAGCTCGCCGGATTCGCCCGGGGCAATGACCCTTTCGGCCTCGCCCGAAAAAATCGCGTGCTCGGCGGAAACGATACTTACTTGAAGTGTGTGTGCCATTTTCGTGTTGCCGATTACTGCATTGTCTTGGCTTTTTCGAACGCCTCGTCGATGCCGCCAACCATATAGAAGGCCTGCTCGGGCAGCGCATCGCACTCGCCATCAACGATCATCTTGAAGCCGCGGATGGTTTCCTTGAGCGAAACGTACTTGCCTGGCGAACCAGTGAACACCTCGGCAACGTGGAACGGCTGCGACAGGAAGCGTTGAATTTTACGTGCGCGCGATACTGCCAG
The DNA here is from genome assembly GCA_031414995.1 of Betaproteobacteria bacterium. Lineage (GTDB taxonomy): Bacteria > Pseudomonadota > Gammaproteobacteria > Burkholderiales > Usitatibacteraceae > UKL13-2. Next base: position 2,477 of record JANOQY010000568.1, on the reverse strand, counting down.
CTTGTCTTCAGGCGAGAGTTCGTCCATACCCAGAATCGCGATGATGTCGCGCAACTCTTTGTAGCGCTGCAGAGTTGCCTGCACGCCACGGGTAACTGCGTAATGTTCTTCGCCGATCACGTTCGGGTCGACCTGGCGCGAGGTGGAATCCAGCGGATCTACAGCAGGGTAAATACCGAGGGAAGCGATATCGCGTGACAGCACGACGGTTGCATCCAAGTGGGCGAACGTCGTTGCGGGCGAAGGATCGGTCAAGTCATCGGCCGGAACATACACCGCCTGAATAGATGTGATAGAGCCAGTCTTGGTGGAGGTGATCCGCTCTTGCAGCACGCCCATCTCTTCTGCCAGGGTAGGCTGGTAGCCCACGGCTGAAGGCATACGGCCCAGCAGTGCGGACACTTCGGTACCGGCCAATGTATAGCGATAAATATTATCAACGAAGAACAGAATGTCGCGACCTTCATCGCGGAAACGCTCGGCCATCGTCAAACCAGACAGCGCCACGCGCAGACGGTTGCCCGGTGGCTCGTTCATTTGACCGAACACCATAGCCACTTTGGATTGGCTGAGGTCGTCTTTGTTGATAACGCCAGCGTCTGTCATCTCGTGATAGAAGTCGTTACCTTCGCGGGTGCGCTCACCCACGCCGGCGAAAACGGAAAGACCTGAGTGTTCTTTGGCGATGTTGTTGATGAGTTCCAGCATGTTCACGGTTTTCCCTACACCGGCACCGCCGAACAGGCCGACCTTGCCGCCTTTTGCGAACGGGCAGATCAAATCGATAACCTTGATACCGGTTTCTAGCAGCTCAACAGACGGGGAGAGTTCATCGAACTTCGGCGCGGCCTGATGAATGGCACGGCGTTCATCGGACAGGATCGGGCCGCGTTCGTCAATCGGACGGCCCAGTACATCCATGATGCGACCGAGCGTTCCGTTACCGACCGGCACTGAAATTGGCGCACCGGTGCTTGAGACTTTCATCCCGCGGCGCAGGCCGTCAGACGATCCCATGGCGATGCAGCGAACGACACCGTCACCGAGCTGTTGCTCGACTTCGAACGTCAGGCCTTTTTCGGCGAATGATTTTTCGCCGGAATCTTCCAGCAGCAGCGCCTCGTATACGCGGGGCATATCGTTGCGCGGAAACTGGATATCCACTACCGCACCAATACACTGAACGACTTGTCCGACACTCATTTTTGACTCCGACTGAATATTGCGAATTCTGTTTGACTGGATTAGACAGCTGCTGCGCCGCCGACGATTTCCGAAAGCTCTTTCGTGATAGCAGCCTGACGCGCTTTGTTGTAGGTGAGCTTCAGGTCGCCAATGACTTTCTTGGCGTTGTCTGAAGCGGACTTCATGGCAACCATACGTGCGGATTGCTCGGAAGCGATGTTTTCGGCAACGGCCTGATACACAACTGCCTCGATGTAACGCACCAGCAACTCATCAAGCACCACTTTTGCGTCCGGCTCATAAAGGTAATCCCATGATGCATCGGGGGCACCGAGCTTTTCACCGGTGAGCGGCAGCAATTGCTCGCACACGGTTTCCTGTTTCATCGTGTTGATGAATCGGGTGTAGCAAATATGCAGCGCGTCGATTTTGCCTTCAGCGAATTGATCAAGCTGAATCTTGATCGGGCCGATCATCTTTTCCAGATGCGGTTTGTCGCCCAAGCCGATGATGTGCGAAACAACGGGAATGCCATAACGCTGGAGGAAACCGAAGCCCTTGTTACCGATTGCAGTCGATTGGACCTTGGCACCGGCCGCTTCCCACTCCTTGATCTTGTTGATCATCAGGCGCATGGCGTTGGTATTGAGGCCGCCGCAAAGACCTTTGTCGGATGTAACCAGAATGACGCCGACGTTCTTGATTTCTGCGCGCTTCTGCAGAAAGGCGTGCTTATAGTCTGGGTTGGCATGTGACAGATTCGCCGCAACACTGCGGATCTTCTCGCCGTAAGGTCGCGCAGCGCGCATCCGTTCCTGCGCTTTGCGCATTTTGGATGCGGCCACCATTTCCATGGCCTTGGTGATCTTGCGCGTATTTTCTACGCTCTTGATCTTGGTTCTGATTTCTTTGGAGCCTGCCATCTTTTATCCAGCAAAAAGATATTGCGGTTTAGTACGAGCCGGTTTTCTTGAAATCCTGAACCGCGGCATGGAGTGCTTTTTCATCGTCGGCCGACAGATTATTGGCCACTTCGATGGAGGCAACCAGCGATGCGTATTTCGATTTCACGAAATCTTTCAGGCTCTTTTCAAACGCGGCAACCTTCTTTATTTCCACGTCATCCATGTAGCTGTTATTGACGGCAAACAGCGACAGCGCCATTTCCCAAACCTGCATCGGCTGGTACTGTGGCTGTTTCATCAGTTCGGTCACCAGACGGCCGCGTTCCAGCTGCTTTCGGGTGGCATCGTCGAGATCAGACGCGAACTGCGCAAACGCAGCCAGCTCGC
>JANOQY010000567.1:0-1577 GCA_031414995.1 Betaproteobacteria bacterium | reverse complement strand
ATCACCAGAATTTCAGATGGCCCTGCAACCATATCGATGCCGACCACGCCAAACACCTTCCGCTTGGCGGCAGCGACGTATTCATTGCCCGGCCCCACGATTTTGTCCACCGCCGGAATGGTTGCAGTTCCGTAGGCCAGTGCGCCGACCGCCTGCGCACCACCGACGCGAAAAACCCGATCCACGCCGGCCAGTGCAGCCGCCGCGAGCACGGTTTCGTTGATCACACCATCCGGCGTTGGCGACACCATGATGAGCTCCGCTACGCCTGCAACTTTCGCGGCAATCGCATTCATCAATACCGATGAAGGATACGCCGCTTTACCGCCTGGCACATACAGCCCCGCGCGGTCCAGCGGCGTAACCTGCTGTCCCAATACCGTGCCATCGGGCTCGGTAAATGTCCATGAGGATTGGCGCTGGTGCTCGTGATACTTTCGTATTCGCGCTGCTGCCGTCTCAAGGGCTGCGCGAATGTCGGGAGCGAGGTTTGCCAACGCAGATTGAAGCTGTTCACGTGGAATTTCCAACTCTGCAGCTGAAGCGGGCTGCCAGCGATCAAAACGATGTGTGAATTCGAGCAGTGCCGCATCTCCGCGCGCTCTTACCGCCGCCAGGATTTCGGTTACCCTTTGATCCGTTTCGACATTCTGCGCGGATTCAAACGCACGCAATTTATCGAGCCTGATTTGAAAGTCGGCATCGCGCGAACTAAACGAACTGATCGCCACACTCATTTTTTTACTGCACGCTCAAAAGCATCCAGCAGCGGCTGAATTGCATCGCGCTTTAATTTCAGCGCGGCGCGATTGACAATGAGACGGCTGGAAATCGGCATGATTTGTTCGACCGCCACCAGATGATTTGCTTTTAGCGTGCTGCCGGTCGAAACGAGATCGACAATCGCGTCGGCCAGCCCGGTCAGCGGCGCCAATTCCATCGAGCCGTACAGCTTGATGAGATTGACGTGCATGCCTTTGGCGGCGAAATGCTCACTGGCCGTCTGTACAAATTTTGTCGCGACGTTAAGGCGGGCGCCACGTTTGACGGCGGCGGCATAGTCAAAGCCTTCACGCACCGCGACCATCATGTTGCATTTGCCGATATTGAGATCCAGCGGCTGGTAGATGCCGCCACCGGTATGCTCCAGCAACACATCCTTGCCCGCGACCCCCAAGTCGGCCGCGCCGTATTGCACATAGGTGGGCACATCGGAGGCCCGCACAATCACAAGCCTTACGTCGGCACGATTGGTGGCAATAATGAGTTTGCGCGATTTCTCTGGATCGTCCAGCGGCACGATACCCGCTGCGGCCAACAGCGGCAGCGTATCGTCGAAGATGCGACCCTTCGATAAAGCGATGGTGGTGACACCATTCAAATTAGTCATGATCAGTTGATACGCTCGATGTCAGCACCCAATGCCACGAGTTTCTTTTCGATATGATCGTAGCCGCGGTCAAGGTGATAGATGCGATCCACAATCGTCTCGCCCTCGGCCACCAGCCCGGCAATCACCAAACACGCTGACGCGCGAAGGTCGGTTGCCATTACGGTCGCACCAGTCAGTTTTGGCA
>JANOQY010000566.1:0-3132 GCA_031414995.1 Betaproteobacteria bacterium | reverse complement strand
GGCAATATCGGACAAAGTAATCGTTCCAAATTCAAGCTGCCCGCCTTCGACAAACTCTACGAGCAGGCGCGCCTGATGCCGCCATCACCTGAGCGGAACAAAATCTATATCGAGATGGCGCGGCTGGTGTCGGTGTATGCGCCATGGATTCCGAATGTGCATCGGTTGCGCAGCGACGTTATGCAACCTTGGGTGATCGGCTACGTGAAGCATCCGATCCTCGGCGCGCCATGGCTTTATATGGACGTTGATGAGAGCAAGCGGCCCAAGCACTGAGATGGGGCGTCGATGTTGGTGACGCTATAATTACAGAAGTTTTTTCGTTGAAAAATCAGGAATTTATTCCTTCTCCCAAAGAGGAATGATTTTTAAAACTCTAGCACTGGCGAGGCTCATGGAGCATTTATACGCTGGAGCGCCCGCCGAATGGCGATCTACATGTTTTGGCTTTAGGAGTGTGATGTGCGTTGGTCTGTGGCAAGAATAATATTTCAACGACTATTGAGCCCAATGATTGCGGCCTTTTTCGTCACGACGTTGACCTCCGGCGCTCTTGCGCAAGCCGTTGAAAAAAAGACCCTCAAGATCGCCTTCCGCGCCGCTGAAACCGGCTTTGACCCGCAACGGATAGAAGACCGTTACTCGGTTGGTATCTGCGAAAATATTTTCGACTCGTTGATCAGCTACGACTGGCTGGCGCGACCCGTGAAAATGGTTCCGAATATCGTCGAGTCCGTACCGGCGGGTGAGGAGGGCGGGACACGTTTCACCTTTCGACTAAAGCCCGGTATTTATTTTGCTGACGACCCCATCTTCAAAGGCAAACGCCGCGAGTTGGTGGCCAAAGACGTCGAATATGCGATCAAGCGGTTTCGCGATCCCGCTAATCGCAGCCCGTATTCGTGGTTGTTTGAAGACCGGATTGTGGGCCTGGACGAGTTTGTCGCTGCCGCAAAAAAGAGCGGCAAGTTCGATTACGACGCGCCCATCGAGGGGTTGAAGTTAATCGACAAGTACACGATCTCGTTCAAATTGCGCGAGCCCGATTACAACTTCATCTACTTTTTTACCCTCCCCATTGTCGTCCCGGTAGCGCGTGAAGCGATTGAAGGCTATGCCAACGATACGATGGGGCATCCCGTAGGCACCGGAGCCTACATACTCAAGCAATGGGTGCGGCGCTCCAAGATCGTGCTCGAGAAGAACCCGAATTACCGCGGTCATAAGCTTGACACACAGTTTGCGAATCCGGCTGATCCCTGGGACCAGGACGCCATCAAGCACTTGGCCGGCAAGACTCTGCCATTGATAGATCGCATAGAAATCGCACCCATCGAAGAAGAGCAGCCGCGGTTTCTGGCGTTCATGAACAACGAACATGACTATCTGGAAGAAACGCCGTTCGCATTTATTCCGGAGATTTTGCCTGACGGCAAGTTGTCCCCGAAAATGCAGCAACGAAACGTCCGCGCGTTCCGTGAAGAGCAGCCTGAGGTTACTTACGACGCGTTCAACATGGACGACCCGGTCGTGGGTGGATATAAGCCGGAGAATGTGGCGTTTCGTCGGGCGCTGGTGCTGTCGCACGATCGCTCACAGGAAATTGCGATTGTCCGTCGCGGCCAGGCGATTGCGGCGCAAAGTCCTGTTCCACCCGGGCTGATCGGTTTTGATCCGACGTTTCGCACCATCGAGCAGGAATACAACGCGCCACGTGCGAAGGCACTTCTCGATATGTTTGGTTACGTCGATAAGGATGGCGATGGCTGGCGCGATCTGCCTGACGGAAAACAGTTCAAACTTACGTACAAGTACCGTGCGAACGAGGACTCAGCCCGGCAATTGGCAGAATTGTGGGCAAAGTGTCTCGCAGCAGTGGGTATTCGGATGGAGGCAGTCGCCGTTCAATTCGCGGACTTGCTCAAAGACCGCAAGGTCGGCAAGTATCAGATGTCGGGTATCGCGTGGATTGCCGATTACCCGGACGCGCAAAATTTCCTGCAATTGCTATATGGACCGAACACCAATATCTCAAACGATGCGCGTTTCAAGTCTGCTGAATATGACCGCTTGTATACACAGTCGCTCAAGTTGCCCGACAGCCCGGAACGGGACAAGCTGTATCGCGAAATGAATCGCATTATTGTCGCTTATGCGCCGTGGCGCTTTGGTGTCCACCGAATATTCAATCACATCATCAATCCGTGGGTGCTGGGCTACAAAAAACATCCTATCTTGTATACGAGTTTTAAATATCTGGATATTGACGCAGCCGCTCAAAAAGCGGTCATGCAGCAGTAGCCTTTTGACTGGCATTTTTTAACTGAGGGAGGCCCGATGGGTGCCTATATTGTTCGACGACTTTGGCAGATGATTCCAACGCTTGCGGGCGTTGTTCTGCTGATATTTTTTCTGTTCAACTGGGTCGGTGGCGATCCGGCTCTCGTGCTTGCCGGCAAGATCACCAATGCCGAACAGATCGAAAATATTCGCAAACAACTGGGCGTCGACCAGCCCTACTGGTACCAGCTTTGGGTGTTCGTCAAACAGATTGTGACGTTCGATTTCGGACGTTCCTGGGCGACCAACGAAGCGGTGTCAAATATTCTCATCACCCGCGTTGGCCCCACGCTCACCATCATGATTCCGGTGCTGCTGCTGGAAACCATCATCGGCGTGATCTTGGCCATCGGCGTCGCTTACGTGCGTGGCACGCTCACTGATCGCGCGATCATGATGATCTGCACCGTGGCGATGTCGGTCTCGTTTCTGGTTTATATCATCGTGGCGCAATATATCTTCGGCTTCCAGCTCGGCTGGTTTGCAGTGCAGGGCTGGAGCGACAGCTTTGCAAAAAACCTTGCCACCTACGCGCCGCTACCGATTTTGCTCGCGGTGTTTGTGGGGCTGGCCCCGGCGCTCAGGCTATATCGCAGTTTCTTCCTGGATGAAGTGAATCAGGATTACGTACGCACCGCGCGCGCCAAAGGCCTTGGCGAAAAAACGGTGATGATGAAGCACGTATTACGCAACGCCATGATCCCGATTCTCACCAACGTCGGTATTTCGCTACCTGGCATTTTCGTCGGCTCTTTCTTGTTGGAAACTTTCTTTTCCATTCCGGGGCTGGGC
>JANOQY010000565.1:0-9307 GCA_031414995.1 Betaproteobacteria bacterium | reverse complement strand
TAGGCGGCGGAGTGGGTGTTGAAACGACCATCCTGAATTGATTTCACCATTGAACCCAGCGTGGCGAAATCCAGTTTCTTGGCACGATCCGGGAAATGTTTGGACGCGATATAAAGCGTTTGCGCATCGCGGATCGTCGGGTCGTAGTAGCGCTCGTAGCGGTAGGCTTCGCCGCGCTTCTGCAACTGCGCCAGCGGCTCGTCCATCAGCTTGGCCGCCTGCTTCTCATCTTTCATCAGCTTGTAGCTGGCGGCGAGGAATACAGCGATGGAATCCTTCTGCCAGTTCGCGGTGGCCGTAATTGGATATTTCTTGTCGAGTGTCTCGCGCAACGCCGCAAGATAGGTGGACATCACCGTTCCCTGGCGGGTGAGCAAGTAAGCCGCATAAGCGCGCGTGCGCACATCGTGAATGTCCTTCGCAGGGCTCGCCGCCAGTTGCTCGAGGAAGGCGTTGCTCTTGGCCAGTATGTCCGGCGGCACGTTGTAGCCGCGCTCGCGCGCCTCGATGAGCATGTGGATGGCGTACACCGACGCATATTCATCGGCTTCCACCGACGCTGTCCAGAGGCCAAATCCGCCTTCAGCATTCTGCCGCGAGCGCAATACCCCGACCGCAGAATTGAATGCCTGCTGCGCCTTGGCCGCGCCATCTTTCTGATTTGAATTGCCAAACTCAGGACGCTGGCCCAACACCACCGCCGGGAATGCGCGGCTGGTGATTTGCTCGGTACAAAGATGCGGGAAGCTGTCCAGATACGCCATGAGACCGTTGGCAATCACCAGCGGCAGCGGCGACACTGCGGCTTCAGCTTTGCGGTACTCTGTGAATACATCGCGCTTGACCGGCACTTCCAGCGAGCCGGTGAAACTGCCCACCGTGAGCTGCGTGTAGTACGGCCCGGCAGGGCGCACGCTGACATCAGTGCCTAATTTCGCAGACTTGTCGGGCTGTCCACTGAGCGCAGCCGCGAACGTCATGGTCGCAGAGCCCAGTTTCACCGCCGCACCGCTTTTGGCTTTGAGCTTGTAGATGGCAACACTTTCTTTCTTCTCACCGATCTTCAGTGTCTGTGTTTCGCCGCCAATCACTTCCAGATGCGCGGACGTCTTCAGCGACACCTCCACCTGCGCATCCTTGCCCGAGCCTGCCATATTATTGGCCACACCAACAGAGACTTCAAATTCGTCGCCCGGTGCTACTGCCAGTGGTGCATTTGGTGAGAGCACGAAATCACCCTGCACGATGGCCTTGCTGCTAAGTGTGCCGATGGTGGATTCACTCACCGCGACCGCCATCAACCGCAGCGTGCCATTAAACGTTTCCGGCACCGTGTAGCTGAATTCCTGTTCACCATTCACATCGACGATGCCGGACCAGTACACCGCCGGTTTGTCGCGCTTGCGTTTGAACGGGTTGAGATTCTTGCCCAATGCACCCTCGGCGTCGCCGCCAGGTGCTGCCGCCTGCATGAGCTTCTTGAATTCGGGCAGGATCAAATCAAGAATCTGCGAGGTACGCACGTCGAGTGAGCGCTTCTGGAAGAAGTGCGCCAGTGGATCGGCTTCCTTGTAACGCGCCACTTGCAATATGCCTTCGTCCACCGCGAAGACCACGGCACGCGTCGGTTGCGCCGCGCTGAGCTTGATCTTAAGCACTTCACCCGGCTTCACTTTCGCTGGTGCGGTGAACGTCAGCTTGTTGGTGCGCTTGGCCAGATTGACCGAGAACGGCACCGTGCCATAAGAGAGTGGGCTCATAAAGATTTCGTCCGAGCCAGGATCGCGGATGAACTGCACAGTCACGTAGCCATTGCCCTCGAAGTCCGCTGGCAATTTGATCTTCTGCACCGACGCCTGCGTACCGGCCTTGAACCATTGATGGGCATAGACCTTGTCGCGCTCGATGGTGATGAGACCTGCACCTGCATACGGTGCGCGGATGCTGATCTCGATGTCTTCACCGGCGGTGACATCCTTGTTCTTCAGTGTCAATTGCAGTTCGGCATTGCGATCCAGCGAACGGGTTACGTTGCCGGCACCAGCGACGCTGAATTCGACACGGTTCTGCTCCACACCCTCGGCATTGCGGATACGGTAGAAGAACGTGCCGGGTGCACTGGTATCCAGCGACAAGTTGAATCCGCCCGCCGGAATAGCCAGCACGCTTTCCTTGATCGCGATTTCTTTCGATTTCGATTCGTACTTGTAGGTGCCATTTGGTTGCTTCAACAATACCGAAACGAAACGGCGCTCGACCAGCTCCAGCTTCAGATCATTGACCGCGATCTTTTTCGCTTTCGAATCGATGACGATCAAATTGACGGTGCGCGCCGAACCGCGCGAAACGTAGCTCATGTCACCGTCGGGTTTGAATCCCACCAGGTACGGCAACTCGGACACCAGCATCGCCGTGTCTGCAGCGACGCTACGACCGCCCTCGGGCTCAAACGCGCGGGCAAGGAAATGCAGGCGATAGGTGGCACGCGCAAAGCGGTCAAGACCGAAGTCGAATGTCGCATTGCCGTCATCATCGGTCGTGCCCTCAGCCAATTTATCCGAGTAGGCTTCCTTGGCCCGCAGCGGATCGTAGAAGCGATGATCGGGGTAGCTGCGGAACGCCGGGTACGCAGGCTGCAACGTAAGCGTGCCTTCGACGCGCCGGTTAGTGGCCGGTGTGCCGAAAAGATTTTGTACATTGACCTTGCCCTTCAATTCCTTCGGCGACACCCAGCCCTCCGCCACTTCGGTGGAAAGCTTGGCAACGACCTTCATGCGATCCGGCAGGAATTCCTGCACGCGCACAGTCACTGAACCCAGCTGTGTGTACGCCTGTCCATCCTTTACCGTGTAGAGATTGACGGTGTAGTTGCCGGTGGGTGAAGTCTCTTGCGTGGTGTGGTTTAGTTCATTGAAGCCGCCCGCGCCAAGCTTGATTTTTTCGCGCTTGACCGATAGCCCGCGTGGATCGGTGACATCGACTTCCAGCGGAATGCCCGCGACGGATTTTGCCCAGCTCGCTGCCTTCACAATCATGCCGATATTAATCGTGTCACCGGGGCGGTAAATGCCGCGATCCGAAAACAGATACGCCGACAGGGTTCCCGGCTGCAGGGTATTGCGAATACCGCCCACGTCGAAGCGCGAGAAATCCAGCCCGCGATCAGCACGGTTAAGCGGCAGGAAGCTCATGTCGCCGGCTTTTTTCACCAGATACATGAGCGGCGAACGTTCGCGCGACAGATTTTCGAGTTTCTTGAATTGCACGCGCCCCGTGGCATCTGTGGTCTGCGAGAACAGTGTCAAGCCATTCTTGCCGATCACCTCCACTTCTGCGCCCGCAACGGGAAGGCCGGTGGCGATGGATTGCACGAATACATCCTGCGTGCCATCGAGCGAGCGTTTCACCAGAATGCCCAGATCGGTCACCAGCAGCAGACGGAAATCTTCGCGCTCGGAAGGATTAATCTGATCCTCGCGCTGGCCGTTATCACCCTCGACCTGATCGGGATCGACGGGTTCTTCTTCATCGCTCTTCACGACTTTGCGATCAAGCTTGGGGTCGTAACCCTGCACACGCAGCAGGAAAATGCCGCGCTTGTCAGTGCCATCCTTCTTCAGGTAATCACCAAGGTTCAGCGCCTCGTAATGCGCCTTGCCCTGTCTCAGGCGTGGTAGCGGAATCTTTTTCTCGAACCGCTCGGACAGATTGTCCATGCCGAATGCGCCGATGAATTGCGGCTTGTCGAAATTGCCTTCAGACTGCGTCACCAGATGCTGCAACTGCGCGGGCAGAATACGGCCGACTTCCATTTTCACGCCATGCAGATCGCGTACCAGGATGGCAATTTTTTTCTCGCCGCTCATGGCCAGCAATGCGCCCTGACCCAGGATGTTGAGCTGCGCGGGAAATGGCGGCACTTGCATGACCTGTTGCATGCGCTTGGCGAGCACATAGCCACCGAACGATTTCATCCCACGTTCAACCTGCACATACATATAGCGGCCAATCGGTGCCTTGAACTTGAAGACGTGGTTTTCGCTGTGCTCTTTTTCACCGGCGATGAGGTCGAGATCAACCTTGATGGATTCCTTCAATAGCTCTTCGGTAATTTCTTTCGGATTACTCCATGCATATGGTCCGGTGCGCTCTTCCTTCTTCGTTTTCGGGTTGTAGACCGGCAATAACCATGCGGTAGTCGCGCCCTTGATGTCTTTTTCCATTGTGCTGGCCGATATCCCGACTGTGATGATTTGCTCAGGTTCGCTCTTCGCACTTTGTGCGACATTCACCGCGAGCTCGCGCACCGTCAGGCTGGCGAGGCCTGGAACCCTCACCGATTGCGTCATGGGCGCATCGAATGGTTTGCCACCGCGCGCGGCGACGAGGCCCTTTTCTACTTTGAGCGCGATGCTGTTGTCTTCCTGCGGTGTGCCCAGCGTTTCAGAATGAACAAAGGCATTGAGCTTCAGCTTGTCGTAGGAGATGGTGAACTTGGTCGTCTCGCGGCCCACGCCCCACATGCCGTCGGACTGCCCCGCGAGCTGCAGCGCAATGCGTTTTTCAAGTTCCACCGTATTGACCGGGTGCGTGAAATTGACATCGAATACCGCGCGCTTGAGCGTGGGATTGGTGGGGTCCTGATAGAACTCGCCACGCGTGACTTTCGCGATGAAAGCGGGCGTCTGGAACTTCAGCGTCTTTGATGCCAGGTGAATCTGCGGAGCCAGCGCAGACGGGTCGAACACGATCTCGAATTCGCTGCCGATCGGCCAATCCTCCTTGGGTGAAAATTCAAGGTCTTTCTCGGATGTCCACTTCCATTTTCCTTCCAGCGGTGGCGTGATGACGATCCCGGCCGGCACTTCCTTGTCCACCATCGCCAGCGGCACCACCGACTGCCCGAATGTGACGATCAGCGGACGCGGGGCGCGATCTGCTTCGTCTTCATTTTCGATAGGTGTGCGCGCCGGATTTGCTGCCGTCACCGTCACTTCAATCGGCTTGGGTCGTGACTGCCACCAACGATAGCCGTAAAATCCGCCCGCCAGCAGCGCCAACACCAACGCCAACACCACACTCGTCCTTTGCGGGTTTGCCACCGCTGCACGCCCGCCCGCCACCGCCTTCGCCCCCGTCCATTGCGCCCAGGGCGGCGCATTCCAGGACAGCTTGCCGAAAATCGGTGACAGCAACCATCCGGCCAGACGAACAAAAGCGCGCCCTGCCTTGCTGGCAAGATCGCAAATGGTGGTGACGAACTTCATGACTTCCCCTTTTTACTGCGACGCAGCGCGTCAAATGTGACGAATGACAGCGAGCATAGTAGGCGATTGAGTAGGGATTGTGGCGGCCAAGCTCCGATTGCGGCGAAATTGTGGCGCGAAGATTTCTGCAGGATTCGAAGGTCAGCTATCGAGCGCCGTCACTTCCGACCACATGTAGCCGTAACAGCCCGACGCGTACCCGCCCATCAAGTGCCCGAACCCTGTGGGGAACATCGTGCCTTCGATGTGCCGAGCAGTGTTTTTTCGACTTCGTTTCACGTGTCGAAGGGGCATGCATGACCGCCGCGAAGATGCTTATGCCAGCCTCGGCATCGGGCAGATATGAGATCAAGTCAGTCAGCCCGATTGTTCGCCCGGAGTCTCCCAAGAAAATGCTAGTTGCGGACTCACAACTGGTTTACGATCAGGCGCGTCGGCTCGCTTGATGGACACTTTCGTGCGCGGCCTCTGGCGCGAGCCGTGCTTCTGATATACCCGCTGCGCTTCATCGCGCACCGATGATTGTTTTCGCACCGCATGGATCGCTTCACGCGCAAAGCGCGCCGCCTCGGCGTTATCGACAATCGGTGCGGGGTAGTGTGTTCCGATCAGGCAGCCGGTATGTTCCTGCAACGTTTGCGGCATCGTCCACGGCTCAAAAATATATTCGGTTGGCACGCCCGCCAGCGCAGGCAACCAGGTCCGCACGAAGCTGCCATCGGGGTCCTGCTCGCGTGCCTGTTTGATCGGGTTATAAATGCGAATCGTGTTGATGCCCGTCACACCAGATTGCATTTGCGTCTGCGGGTAGTGGATGCCTGGCTCATAATCAAGGAACTCGCGCGCCAGATGCAGGGCGGGCTCGCGCCAATGCAGCCACAATTGGTAGCTCGCAAAACTCATCAACATGGCGCGCATGCGAAAGTTGATCCAGCCGGTTGCGATGAGCATTTTCATGCACGCATCCACCATCGGATAGCCGGTTTCGCCGCGACACCAGAGGCGCAACTTCGCCTCCTCGGCCGTGGTAAGCAGTCCCTCGTTGCGCAGGTGGTCAAAGCCGCGATGGACGTTTCGATTTTCAATCGCGGGTTCGCTCTCAAGTTTCTGGATGAAATGACAATGCCAGTGCAGCCGCGCCTCAAATGATTTTAGCGACGCAAGCATCCCCGGCAACCGATGTTCAGGTGCCATCGCCAGCAACGTCGCACGCTTTGCGGCTAGTGCGTGTGCGATTTCGCGGATGGATAGCGTGCCGTGCGCAATGTGTGCGGACAGCCGCGAGCACTGCTCGCGCGCCGAAATCGGCGAGGACATGGCGGTGCGGTAGTGCTGTCCGCGTGCTTCCAGAAATGAAATTAGCAAGTCAATGCCACGCGCGCGACCGCCGCGTTGACGGTGCGACTTATCGGCTTCACGAAAAATGACACCACTGTGTTCAAGGTTGACGAGATCGCACAACGACAAGCTCGGCATTGCCATGGGCGTGGTAAGCATTTGCGGTGTATTGATTTGTGGCTTGGCCATCAACGCATTCCATTTAGCCGCCCAGGCATTTCGGTTCGAGAGACGCCGTATCACACCATGCTGCTGAAATTCGCGCCATTCAATACGATGCGTGCGGCACCATTTGGCGACGGCGAGGTCGCGCGCGTAAGTGAGACCATTGCCAGTTTCCTGGTGGCTCAGCAGTCGAAATGAACCTAATTCATGTTGCAACTGCACCAATACATCGGGTAGCTCGCCGACCCGCACCACAAGCGGCGATCCCAGGGTGGCAAGATCGCGCGATAGCTGCACGAGAGATTCGCGAATGAATCCCCAATGTTGTGCCGCAAAATCGGGCGCACGAAAAATCGAAGGCTCGATCACATAGAGCGGTAAAGTTGGCCCATGCGCTGCGGCGTAGGCCAACGGCGCGTGATCGGCAACCCGCAAATCGCGCTTGAACCAGACAACGTTATACATACGGAAAATTCAAATAGATCAGAATGGGAAAGGGGCAAGCGGACGGCATCACTGGACGTTATGTCTATGGGAGCTTCTGACATAGAAATGCGGTGCGAAGTTCACGCCAAGTATGACCAACAGGCAAAACATCTGGCCGCAACGCGTTCCCAACAACAGTGCAATTTTTTCGCGTACGGCATCCCGCTGGTCGTGCATGATCTTTTGCCTCCTTGGCAGAGAAACCAGAAACCCAAACCGATATTGGCTACGCTGTGCGTGAGCATTGCCAGATCAATGCCGCTTGACACAACAACCGGGGGAACGTCATGAATTTGCCGACAATCAATCTAGCAATTTGTGCTGGAATCACTTCGTTGCTGGCTTCAGTCATAGTCGGTGCAGCGACACCGCTGCTGATCGCGTACCCGGTGCAGTGATCGCGATTGCCCGTGACGGCAAGCTGGTGCACTACAAAGCCTATGGTTCACTGAACAAGGCGACCGGTGAGCCGATGCCACTTAACGCAATATTTAATCTCGCCTCGATGACCAAGGTGATGACGGCAGTCGGTGGATTGACGCTGAACGAAGTAGGGAAACTGCCCCTGAAGTCGCCACTGGGCCAATATTTACCTGCGTTCGCCAACATGAACGTTGGTGTGGTCGGTGCTGGTCGAGACGTCAAACTCGAACCCGCCAATCCAATTTACATTCACGATTTGTGTCGTCACACTTCCGGCCTCACCTACGGCGGACGCGGGACGACGGCGGTACACAAGCTCTATCCTGCGGGATCCGCACCAGCAGCATTTCTATTTACTGGAGATGAATTCATTGCCAAGCTCGCCGCAACGCCGTTGTTGTATCAGCCCGGCACGGTGTGGGATTACGGATTTTCCACAGACGTTCTCGGTCTTGTGATCGAAAAGGTCAGCGGAAAACGGCTCGGTGATTTTCTGAAAACGGCGGTGTGGGACAAGGTGGGCATGCCCGACACCACGTTTACGGTTACTGAAGAGAAACGCAAACGAATCGCGCGGCCATTGCCGAAAGATCCGATTTCCGGGCGCGACCAGAATATTTCCATCCTTGACAAGCAAGTGAAATTTGATTGCGCCGGCTCCTGCGCATTTAGCACCGTTGGCGACTATCTGCGCTTCGGCCAGATGTTATTGGACGGCGGCATCATCGATGGCAAACGCGTGCTTAGCCCGAAGACAGTACGCGCCATGACGAGCGATCACTTGGGTGCAAACATCAAAAATAACGTTGCCGGTGTTGAGCAACATCGTGACGGCTACGGTTTCGGCCTTGCGGTTGCCGTGCGCATGGTTGACGGCGTGGCTGCGGTGCCGGGCACAGCGGGCGACTACACCTGGAACGGTGCCAACGGCACCGCATGCTGGGCGGACCCGAAAGAGCGCCTTGTGGTCGTGTTTGGAACAGTTGCGCCAGGCGATATCCGCAAGTACTACCGTGAGCAAGTCGGCGCGCTGGTGTACGGCGCGATGCAGGATCTGCCGAAAGCAAAAAAAATGACCGGCAAATAACGTAGATATAGCACTGGCGAGGCGTTCAGGACTGAAATGCCCTGAAATGCCCGTCAATGCTAGTGTTTTGGAATTTTCTCATGCATTAACCATAAGTCAGGCAGTGCCACCTGTATTTCATCGCATCCAACATGCATTCACCAGCATCACGCGCTAATCTGATGTCATGGAAATTTTGCGCAATTGGCGCGAAATATAGCCTGATCGAAAGGATTGGCAAATGAAATTCCTGCTATGGCTGCTTCTGCTTGTTTTCTGCTGGCCGTTAGCACTGCTGGCGCTGGTGCTCTATCCGATTTTCTGGCTCCTCTCGTTACCGTTCCGTCTGGTCGGTATCGCGGTTGAGGGCGTATTTGCACTACTGCGCGCCATCGTGATATTGCCAGCGCGACTGTTGGGCGGACTTCGCTAACGCTGTTGGCGCAGTCGTTTACGGTGCCGCCCAGCAGTTCGTGGGCCTAGGTGTTTTTCCGAGTAAAGTCTGCCCAATTGCGCCATGATTGTCGCCTCGCGACGACACGCCGGCTCGGCAAATGCGCGG
>JANOQY010000564.1:0-13838 GCA_031414995.1 Betaproteobacteria bacterium | reverse complement strand
TAAACCCATGGTTTCCTCTTGGCGCGCGATAAGCTAAAATCATGGTTTGGGTCTACTTTCGAGCAGTAACATAATCAAAGGCTTGGCGATGAAACGCATTTTGGTAACGACTATTCTGGTAATTTTTACGAACATGGCGTACGCCGTCACGGAAACCTCAAAACCTGAGTCGGCAAAAGCGGGCCCCAGTAAAGCCGAAACAGCGGCCCGAGGCAAACAGATCGCCGGTGCCGTTTGCGTTGCCTGCCATGGTCTGGATGGCATGAGTGCCGTCTCAAGCAACCCAAACATCGCTGGTATGCCTGAACAGTATATCGCCAAGCAGCTTGAACTCTTCAAGACAGGATCACGCAAGAACGCCATCATGCAGGGCATGGCTGCCAATCTGTCAGCTGATGATATGAAGGCCCTTGGCGGCTATTACTTTGCGCAGCGGGCAAAGCCAAACGCTGTGGCGCGCGATACTAGTTTGGCGGAAAGAGGCCAACAAATATATCGTGCAGGCATTCCTGAGCTGAAAGTTCCCGCATGTGCCGGCTGTCACGGCGGTGCCGGGGCAGGCATCCCTGCCATCTATCCACGTCTCGCAGGTCAGTGGCAAGAATACACACTGGAATCGCTGAAGAGTTTTTCTTCTGGCGAACGCAAGAACACTCAAATGCAGGCAATCGCCAGCAGGATGCGTGAGAAAGATATGCAAGCGGCCGCTGAGTATATTGCGGGCATGCGTTCACGTTGAGCGCCAAGATAAGGCTGAGCTGCATATAGTCGGCGAGCGAATCTCTGATCAAAGCGCAAACCCCACAAACGGGAATGCAATCTGCTTTAGTAAAAACGCTAAAAATCCGCAGCGATGCATTTTGTTTGCGTTGTCAACGTCTCCTACCACCGCGCAATCCGGACGAAAAAAGACACACTTGATTGCGCCCCGCATGTTTGGCCTCGTATAGCGCCAGATCCGCACACTTCATAAGCGCCTCGCGATCACGCGCATCTTTTGGAAACATACTGATGCCGATGCTGACCGTGACCTTAGACTGTCGTCCAGTCAACACATACGGCGCGCCAATCATTTCGACCAATTTTTTACCCACGCGTGTGGCAGTTTCCTCGTCGGATACTTGTGGCACCACAATGAGGAATTCGTCTCCGCCCAGGCGGGCTACATAGTCCGAGTCTCGCAGTGCCACTTCGATTCGTGCTGCGGCTTGTTTTAATAAATCATCGCCTGCGTCATGGCCAAAACTATCGTTAACCGCTTTGAAGCCATCAAGATCAAGCAGCAGCAATGCAAACCCACCCAACGACGCCTCCTGTTCTCCATCGGCAAGTTTTCGGGCGATGTACTCCATGACTGCAGGCCGATTACAAAGACCCGTCAGCGAATCATGCGTGGCCTGATGGGCGAACCGCGCCTGCGCCATCCGCTGGTCGATGCTTAGCCTGCGAAGCGAGCCATATAAGAACACCAGGATGAACGCCGCAGACGAAATAAGCGCCAGAATCAAGCGTCGGACCTTGTCCCCGTATGCGACTTGCTCTGCTTCCAGCGAATTTAGCTGTTTTCGGGCACTAACAAGCAGCTGGTAGGTAATCTGCAACAACTGGTCATGACTGGCTTCACCAAAATGCTGCTTAACCATCGCGCGCGCCACAGGTTCACCCGCTAAACTGCGGGCGTCAACGATCTTGTGTTCGTCGGCAACGAACCTTTGCGCAGTTTCGCGAAGCTCGATAAATCGTCGCTCGAGCTCGGGGTGCTCCGAACGTCTCTCAGCCAGGTACGCAACCTCGGCTTCAATTTCAACGGTGCCTGCCTTAAACGGAATGAGTTCGCTCTGCTTGCCCGTAATAACGTAATTTTGCTCGCTACTATTGATGGCGACCGAGTGAAAGCGAATCGCCTCAAGACTCGATATGGTCCGCTGCATTCGAAGTGCTTTTTCATTCGTCGCAATTAAGTTCTCAGCGGAAACAATTGCAACGGCTGACACCGCAGAAATGGCAACGACTGCAAATACAAGTGCAGCGAGGGCAACACCATCTATGGTCGCCTTTATTTTCACTCTGCCAGGCGCGTAAGTTTATTTGACATCAACATTCGGCAAATACCTCGCTCGCCGCGCGTAAGGTAGCGTCAATATCTGCCGGTGAGTGTGCGCCTGAAACAAAACCTGCCTCGAACGCAGAAGGAGCAAGATACACGCCACGATTCAACATGCCGTGGAAAAAATGATTGAATCGCTGCTTGTCGCACTCGAGCATCTCGGCATAGTTTGACGGGACCTCGGGCCGAAAGAATATCCCGAACATACCGCCCAGTGACGTACCCGTAAACTCAACCCCCGCATTCTTTGCCGCACTCGTTAGTGCAAGAATGAGTCCCGACGTGGTCTTCGCCAAGGATTCGAAGAAACCGGGGGTCGCAATGAGCTCAAGCGTTTTGAGCCCTGCGGCCACAGCGACCGGATTACCCGATAACGTACCCGCCTGATAAACGCCTCCCAACGGGGCGAGGTGCGCCATGATGTCGCGGCGGCCCCCGAATGCCCCCACGGGCATACCTCCGCCGATGACTTTACCTAATGTCGTCAGGTCAGGTGTAATACCAAAGTGGCCCTGCGCGCCGCCAAGACCCACGCGAAAACCGGTCATCACCTCATCGTAAATCAGCACAGCACCGTGTTTTGTACACAAGCTCCGCAATGCATCCATATAACCCTGATGCGGCAAGACGAAATTCATATTTCCCGCCACAGGCTCGATGATGACGCAGGCAATTTCCCCACCAATTTTCTGGAAGCAATCTTCCAATTCATCGAGATCGTTGTATGCCAGCACCATTGTATGCGCCACAACTTCAGCCGGCACACCCGCTGAACTCGGATGTCCAAAAGTAAGTGCGCCAGAGCCTGCTTTGACCAACAGTGCATCACCATGACCATGGTAGCAGCCCTCGAATTTCACAATCTTGTTACGACCGGTAAAGCCACGGGCAAGTCGAATTGCACTCATGGTCGCTTCGGTGCCCGAACTTGTTAATCGCACCTGCTCAATCGACGGCAACAGCGTACAGAGGCGTTCTGCCAACTGCAATTCCAATTCCGTTGGCGCACCGAACGACATACCCTTGGCGGCACGCTCTTGCACGGCGCGGACAACCTCAGGGTGCGCGTGACCAAGTATTGCGGGGCCCCATGACCCCACATAATCGATGAACTTGTTGCCATCTACATCCAGGAGGTAGGCACCGTTGGCCTCACTAAAGAATATTGGCGTGCCGCCGACTGCGCGAAAGGCACGCACAGGCGAATTGACGCCGCCTGGAATAACGCGTTGGGATTTTTCGAAGAGTGCTTTGCTATTTGTGAACATGATTTCCAGTTATGAAAAGATTGCTGAATTCGCGTGCGCGGCACTCGACGTTTTGAGCGTCAAACAGGCCCGAGATTACCGCCACCGCATCGACTTTTGCTGATATCAATTGCTGTGCATTGTCGACCGTGATTCCACCAATGGCAACAATGGGTATCTCAAATCTGGCCTTCGCCGATCGAATGAGCTCAAGATCTGCCCTCAGCGCTTGCGGCTTGGTCGGGGACGAAAAAAAACTGCCGAATGCAATGTAATCCGCGCCTGCCGTGACGGCTGTTTCTGCCAGCGCGAGTTCGTTGTAGCAAGACATGCCGATCAGAAACTGCGTCGAAGAAAAACGCTTAGCGCACTGCTCGCGAATTTGCGAAAGCGTGCGCAAATCGCAATCATCGCGCCCCAAATGCACGCCATCGGCACCCACCGACAAGGCAAGGTCAATATTGTCGTTGACGATAAACATGGTGCCAGTTACGCGAGTGGCCGCACGAAGTGCTTCAGCTTGCCGTCTGGCGATGTCCAGCGAAATATGCTTGCCCCTATATTGCACAGCGCTGGCGCCACCAGCAATAGCATGACGGACTCGCTCCACAAGACTGACCGTGTCAAGCGTATCTGGTGTGATTGCATACAATCCTCGCACCATGCGGTGTTCTATCGGTCAACCCCAGCGGAGCGGCGAACCTCAGCTGGATCCGTGGCAGGCTTCATTTCATCGTCATCTTCGTCATCTCGCGCCCAAAACAAGCGATCTGGAACAAGCTGCCCCATACCCGGCCGGAAGCCGAACTTTAAGGTTTGCCACGTATATTCTTGTGCTTCCCGTGCTGCCTCAGAAATATCGAGTCCGCGTGCAATTGTCGCCGCCAGCGCTGAAGCAAGCGTGCAACCTGAACCGTGATAACTGCCCGGCAGACGTTGCCATGTATCGCTACGCAAAATACCTTTTTCGAAGAATAAGGTATTGATGACCTCGGGCGTTGACTCGTGGGTACCCGTTACCAGAATGTATTCGCATCCCATCTCAATCAACCGGATTGAAAGCCTCTCAATGCTAACGCCTTCCTCTTCATCCTCCTGCATCAGGCGACGTAATTCAGGAGTGTTCGGAGTAATAACGGTGCATTGGGGAATGAGCAACTCCCGAATTGCGGACAAGATATCTTCGTTCGCGAATTCATCGCCACGTCCGGAGGCCAGCACCGGATCGAGTATGAGCGGAATGTCCGGGTAGTCCGATACGATCTCAGCAATCGCCGAAACGTTTTCGGCGCTGCCCAGCACACCGATTTTGAACGCGGCAACGGGTACGTCTTCAAGTATTGCTCGCGCTTGATCAGCAACCCAATCAGCGTCTATTGGCAAAATTCCTTCTACGCCAGAAGTATCCTGCACTGTAATCGCTGTGATCACAGACAAAGGATGGCAGCCCATGCTTGCCAGGGTCAATGTGTCGGCTTGAATACCGGCTCCACCAGAAGGATCGCTTGCCGCGAAAGACAAGACGGCTGGCGGCGCTTTGATGAAATTGGGCATGGTTAACTTGACTATATTAAAAGGGAGCAAAGCGAAAAATACGCGTATGGCATGCGACCAACATAGCCGCTAAAATATTTGTTGTTCTGGCAACGCTTGGGCCTTCCCGCACGCATGCCACTACAAACTATTGTAGCCCTTGAAAGCCGAGAATGGATGTGCCACAACCTACTGCTGCCAATAAAACCTGGATGTGTCTAGTCTGCGGACTGATGTACGAGGAATTGGTCGGATGGCCGGACGACGGCATAAGCGCGGGTACACGCTGGGAGGACGTGCCTATTAGCTGGTGTTGTCCGGAGTGCGGTGCGCGCAAAGAAGACTTCGAAATGGTTGAAATCTGAACGCCGACGACCTCACGCAAGAGGTCTGCATCGCAGGCTATCTGCAACTCTCATTGAAGATCAAAGCTTCGTTGTTGTTTCTTTTTGCAAAGCGGGATAACCTGCATATCGGTAATCGAGCGGCCTTTATGAAAATTTCCGGCTCGGGGAAAATCCTACTACCGCACCATACTGATGCAGCTATTGCGGGCGATTTGCAGATACCATAGCAGGCTATACAATATTAGATGGTGTCAAATTTGACATATCCGTTCAGGAAAAGAGCCTCGTGAGCGAAGCAAAGCCGTTGTCCGGTGTGAGAGTGATGGTGATTGACGATTCGAATACGATTCGTCGTTCCGCCGAAATTTTCTTGATGCAAGCGGGCTGCCAAGTCATTCTTGCTGAGAACGGTTTTGACTCGCTTGCAAAGATTGCGGACCACCACCCGGACCTCATATTTGTAGACGTCATGATGCCGCGACTGGACGGTTATCAAACTTGCGCGCTCATCAAAAAAAATGCGAGGTTTAAAGTTACTCCAGTGATCATGTTGTCATCCAAAGACAGCTTGTTTGACCGGGCGCGTGGACGCATGGTCGGATCAGACGAATATCTGACCAAGCCATTTTCAAAAGATAGTTTGTTAAGGACCGTTGAGGCGCATCTCCCTGATCGCCATATAGGCAATACCGAATAGCATTGCAAGACGCACTACAAAATCTAACGCATCAAACATCACGATTGGAGCAAAACATGGCCGTCAAAAAAATCCTTATCGTTGACGACTCCCCCACCGAGCGCGCATTTCTTGAAGGGGTGCTGGTGAAGTCTGGCTACAACGTTGTCATTGCCAACAGTGGCGAAGAGGGCGTTGAGAAAGCCAAGGCAGAATTACCGGATCTCATTTTAATGGACGTCGTCATGCCCGGGCTCAATGGCTTTCAAGCCACGCGCGCCATCACGCGGGATGAATCAACAAAACATATCCCGGTGTTCATTTGTACTACCAAGGATCAGGAAACGGACAAGATCTGGGGAATGCGTCAGGGCGCCAAGGACTATTTGGTCAAGCCCGTGAATGGCGTGGAATTAATTTCAAAGATCAAGGCGCTGGGTTAAGCACCCAGCCGCTCCTTGCACTCATTGACTTATGGCTAGAAAAACCAGTCTTCGTGAATTTCAGCAAGGGGTCGCGCAGCGCCTGCGCGACGCAGCTTCACGCAAAACGGTGCTATCTAGGCTCGGCTTTCAGGTGGGTGAGGATAATTGGCTCGTAAGCCTTTCCGATGTTTCCGAAGTAATTCCGGTCCCCAAAATTGTGCCCGTGCCAATGACGCTTCCTTGGTATCGCGGCGTTGCCAACATACGCGGAAAGCTTTATTCAATTTCCGATTTTGCCGGTTATCAGGGACAACTACCGATAGGGCCCGGGATGGAACGCAGGGTAATCCTCGTCGCAGAAAGGTTGATTGAAGGATCGGGGATCGTCGTGAGTCGCATGCTGGGCTTGCACAATCCAGCGCAATTTACGCCAGAATTAATCGAAACCGCTAGCGAGCGCCCGTGGATAGCGGGTGCGTACCGTGATGTAAACGGCATCCGCTGGTACGAATTGAATTTGTCTGGACTGACGCGAGATACGCGTTTTCTTGAGGCAGGTATCGTGACTGCGACTACCCCCGCCTGACGGTGTTGGTAGCGTTCATATCAAGTACGTAACGGAGAAGCCATGGCACTCAAATTACCGTCCCTGTTGAACAAGGGCAATGACAAAACTGGGGCGAAGCCGGGCGCGCCTGTCGCGACATCCTCCGGCGGCAAGTCTTCCGGGTCTTTTTTCGAGAACTTTTTCGGGCGAAAAAAACTCTCTGCGGGTGCTTCAAAAACCAGCGCGGCAAAGGAAGCCAAGACAAGCTCCGGCCCGACCACCGGAACCGGGGGTACGACCGGCTCTCAAACGCGAAAGATAACAGCGGATGTCGCTGCGGCCAAGGTCAACAAGCCAGCAAAAAAAAGCGGGGCATTCAAGCTGCCGATCATCGGCGATCGCCCAATCGAACAGCAATTGCCAATACTGCTGACCATTGCGGGCTTGTTTGGTGCGCTGACTATCGGTGCGATTTTCCTTGACGCAAAAGATCGCAGCGATATTTCAACTTTTGCCAACATAACGTCGCAATTACAGTATCACTCCCAGCGACTGGCTAAATCTGCGGGCTTGGCCGCGCGTGGCGATATAGCGTCTTTCCCACAACTCGAGGACAGTCGGGACCAATTTCAGATTTACCTGAAGGTCCTCAATGACGGCGGCGAGGCGTTCAACACCACCGTACCTAGCGCCAAGATTAGCGAGGAACTCACGTCCCGATTGGCAGAGCTGACAAAGCGTTTTACTGATGGCTCAACGGCGGCTAGTTCTATCCTTAACGCAAAAAATGACCTGTCAGAACTGTCTCGTAACATTGCACAGGTGCGCGCGGGTTCCGAAGAGCTTGCTGAACTATCCCAAGATCTGACCGGCCTGATGCAGCAGTCGGGTGCACCACCAGTACAAGTTTTGAAGGTTAACCGCCTGACATTTCTGTCAGAGCGCCTTGGTCGCGGGTCTGCCGAAATTCTTGGCGGTGAGATCATTGATCCAACCGTCCCGTTCCTGATGGGTAAAGACACAAATGATTTCCGCGAGCTGATTAAAGCGCTGGAGTCCGGGTCGGATGCGCTCGGCATCAGCGCCCTGCGGGACGGCGACGCAAAAGCCAAGGTCGCCAAGCTACGCGAATCATTCAATCGATTTGAAGAAAATATCAAACCTATTCTGGGAAGCGTCCAAAAGCTGGTTTCAGCACGGCAATCGGGACGTGTGCTGCAACAGGGTTCTGACCAGCTTCTCAACAACGTGGAGGAGTTACAAAAGGCTCTTGCAGTAGAAAAGCGGAACCTGCTTCTTATCCTCGCGTTCGTATTCGGCACATTGGCATTGATTTTCCTTGGCCTAATTGCTGCAGTGTTTCTGTCAGACGCCCGTAAGCGTGCCGCAGAATCCGAAACCGAGAACAAGCGTAACCAGGAAGCAATCTTGCGGTTACTGAACGAAATGGGAGATTTGGCCGATGGCGACTTGACCATTCGAGCAAAAGTTACCGAAGACATTACCGGCGCGATTGCGGATTCAATGAATTACACAATTGACGAGTTGCGTACGCTGGTGACGGGGGTCAACAATGCATCGACCTCGGTATCGGCGAAGTCCCAGCAGGCGCAGGCAGTTTCGGTGCAGTTGCTCGATGCCGCGGAAAAACAGTCGAAAGAAATTCAGGATACTACCCAACAGGTGTTAAGCGTAGCCACAACGCTGGCGACGGTGTCCTCTAACGCTGAAGAGTCTTCACAGGTTGCTATGCGTTCTCTGGCGGCATCTGACAAGGGTCGCCTCGCGGTACAAAATTCGATCTCCGGCATGAACGACATTCGTGATCAAATTCAGGAAACTTCTAAACGCATCAAACGGCTGGGCGAGAGCTCTCAGGAGATTGGTGAGATTGTCGAGCTGATTTCCGACATTACCGAGCAAACGAACGTCCTTGCGCTAAATGCCGCCATTCAGGCGGCCTCAGCCGGTGAAGCCGGGCGCGGTTTCTCGGTGGTGGCCGAAGAGGTGCAGCGACTGGCTGAACGCTCAGGTGAAGCTACCAAGCAAATCGGCGCAATTGTGAAGACCATTCAGGCGGATACGCAGGACGCGGTGGCCGCGATGGAAAAATCGACGACGGGTGTGGTCGAGGGCGCAAAACTATCTGATGCTGCGGGACAAGCGCTGAGCGAGATCGATACCGTTACCAAGAGTTTGGCCAATCTCATTCAGCGAATTTCTGCAGATACCCAAGCACAGGCGTCGTCGGCCAACAAGGTTGCGCGCAACATGCAAGACATTCTTGAGATCAATCGACAAACCACAACGGGCACGCAACAAACAGCTTCGTCGATTAAAGAGTTGGCCGACGTTGCCTCTGATCTCAAGGCGTCTGTTTCCGGGTTCAAGTTGTAACGGCTCCCAAACCACATTAATCGTTCCCAACTGAACTCGGGCTCTCGCTAAATGCCTCCGAATCCAAAACCCGCATTCGATATCGGCCCACTTTCATGGGTAAAAGCTGAGATCGAGCACTCACTCACTGAAACGCACACGCACCTCGAGGCCTTGACCGCCAATCCCGGCGATGCAAAGGCCGCCAAGTATGCGGCGACCCATTTGCATCAAGTATCAGGCGCGTTGACGATGGTCGGCCTCGGTGCCGCCACACGGTTTAACGAAGAGATCGAAAAGCTTGTGGGCAGTCTTGAAAGTGACCCGAATGCTCGGGCGCAAGCACCACAACGCATCACTACCGCATTGACTGCAACAGCAAGTTTGTCCGCATATCTCGACAGCCTGATGGCGGGAGAACCTGATCGTCCAATGCAACTCGCGCGCGCGTATCTTGAAGTCAACAGAGCACGGGGAGCCAATGACGCCTCAGAAATAGACCTGTTCTCGCCAGACCTTTCACTCGCAACGATGATGCCTGACAACACTGTTGCGTTGCCAAAACCTGAGATGCTCGCGGAGGCAATCAAACAGCGGCGCGGCATGTATCAGGCTGGATTGCTGAAACTGCTCCGCGACAAGGACATGATCGGCGGCGCGCGTGAGATGCGCAATGCGACGCTGGCCATTGAAGCGCTGCAAGTGACATCGCCAACGGTCTCATTCTGGTATGCAGCAAGCGGGTTTTTTGATGCCGTCGCAAGCAATCCTGCCGAATCCGGAACGTTGGCGGTCCAACTGTTTGGCAAAATCGATCAGCAGATCAAGTTGTTGATTGAGGGCGTGCAAAAAATTCCCGAAAAGCTTTTTCGAGACATCCTGTTGGTCATCGGACGGTCGAAGGCCAACACCGAAAGATTAACTAAAATCCGCGAGTTGTATCGTCTTGATGAGCTGCTCGCCGTGCCCGTCGAGCGCGGTATTCTTGGCGCGGACGACAAGCAACAGGCAGTGATTCGCGGAATGCGCGATCAAGTGCAGGAGCAAAAAGAAAACTGGCTAAAGTTTGCAAGTGGCAATCGTGCATCGTTGGAACAGTTTTTTACACAGAGTGAACCGTTTTACCGCGCCGCCCAACAACAGCCAAATAAAGATTTGACGCAAGTTGTACAAGTGATCGGTGCCGTGGGTGCGCATCTACGCAAGACTCAAGGACTCGGTAGCGAGGTGCTATCACTGGAAATGGCAACTGCCTTGCTATTTCTCGAGTCTTCGCTGGAAAATTATTCCCGCCTGTCATCAGATTTCAGCGCGCAAGCAAACAATATAGTCGCGCGCCTGAAGGGGGCGATAGCCGGTGCGGCACTACCGTCGTCGTCGATGGGTGCTTCAGCGGTCATGGACGACATGTCCAAGCGTGCGCAAGAACGCATGCTGATGTTTCAGGTTGGTCAGGAAGTACAGGTGAATCTGGCGACGATTGAAGGTGCGCTCGATACCTTCTTCCGCGAGCCATCTAAACCGGCCGAACTCAACACTTTGGTGCCAATGTTTTCTCAGGTGCAGGGTGCACTGACAATGTTGGAGTTGGATGAAGCCGCAGCGCTCAATCAACTTTTGCGCGAGCGTGTTGGGCGTTTCGCATCTGGTGCGATTACGGTTGTTGGGGAGGATGCTGAGGCGGTTGCAGAGGGCGTCTCGGCAATGGGGTTGTATATCGCGGCCCTGCAGCAAGGCACGGCGCAACCACGCGATATGCTGCTGCCTGCGCTGATTCGATTCGGCTTGGCCAGTAAACCAGTGGAACCAGAACGTAGCCTGATCAAGTCGCCCGTATCCAACGCGGATATCGATGTTGCCAAGCAAAAAGTGCAGGAGCGCTACGAGGATTGGAAGCAACAACCTGAACAAACGGCGTCGCGCGACCAGCTGCGCGAAGCAGTGGAGGAATTGAAACAAGACGCCACGCTAATTGCCGACACCGCATCAGCCAGACAAAGTGACGAAATGTTGAAGGCTCTTGACCAGACCTTCGATCCGAACAAGACCGGCGTGATCTCAGCACTTGCCGAAATTGCGCCTGACAAACCAACCGAAGCACCCACAGCGCAGACAGTCCAGCTGATCGACGCACCCGCCGCCGAGGTGGACTCGGAGCTCCTGGAAATATTTCTCGAAGAAGCTGCCGAAGTCGTGGCGACCATTCGCGAAAACCTTGGACTACTGCGAGAAAATAACCACGGTGACGATGCGCTCATCACGATACGCCGTGGCTATCACACCCTCAAGGGGTCGGGCCGAATGGTCGGCTTGGCTGATCTTGGCGATGTGGCCTGGAACTGCGAGCAGGTTTTTAACAAGTGGTTGAAAGACGAGAAACCGGCCACCGCTGGTTTGCTTGGGTTTGTCGAACAGACTTCGACTGCATTCTCGGGTTGGGTTGAAGCGCTAAAGGTTAATAGCGCTGCGCACATTGATGGTGCTGACATTGCTCGAGTGGCAGAAATTCTGAAAAACGGTGAAGAGCCCACTGTAGCACTGCCCGCCGATTCCATCATCGTGCCAACGCCTCCGCTCGAGGCGACGGCGACCGAACTGGCGGAATCGTCCGCGGTTAGTGCCGACGACCTGTTTGAGGATTTGGTCACGCCAACAATTGAGCAATTGTCTGCGCCTGTATCCACACTTCCCGAACCATTACCGCCGCTTGATGTTGAAACGACTCTGCCCGAATTAGACGCAGTTGAACCACCAGCAGCGGAGGTCAAGGACGAGGTGGCTGAGCCTCTGCCTGCATTGGAAATATTCGTTCCCCCACCGGTCACGCCAATCGAGCCGCCCGACGTACGGGTGGGTTCGGTCGTCGTTCCACACGCACTATTCAATATCTATCTTGGCGAAGCAGCGCAACACATCGCCACGCTCGACAACGAAATGACAACGCTTGAAGCCAAGCCGTTGCAGCCTCTCTCGCACGAATTCATGCGCGCGGCGCACACGCTCACCAGTTCCTCGCGCACGACGAATTTCGACATGATTGCCGATGTTGCCGCCATGCTGGAGAAATGGTCGCACGACGTCATCGAATTCTCACCCGCGCTGGATGCGCATCGTTTGAGCGTCATGCGTCAGGCCGTGGATGCCCTTACCAGCATGGTGATGGGCCTGCATACGCATGAGCTGCCCACGCAGCGCGACGATGTGGTGCGGGACCTGATGGAATTACGCGAGACGCTAAAGCTGGCTAAGCGTGCCGAGAGTACCTATATCAAGGAACCGGTCGCACCAGTAGAAGCGCAATCTTTGTCTTTTGAGTTGCCGCCGCCCGACATTCCAGCAGCTGAGCCGCCCGCAGCGCCAAATACGATCATATTGGAAACAGTGGCTGAACCGGTGCCGCAGTTCATTGCAAGCATCCCGGAAAAATTAGCCGCCGAAACGCCTGTCGTTGCGACCCTTGCTGCATTGCCTGTAGTGCCAGCGTCCGTCGAACCCGCGTTTGAATCGGGCAAGGAAAAGCGTCGTATTGAAGACGATATCGACGTTGACCTGCTGCCAATATTTATTGAAGAAGCCAAAGAGATCGTTCCGCAAGTAGGCGATGGATTACGCACTTGGCGTAGCGTCCCAGCCGACCACACGCCGGTAATCGAGTTGGCGCGCCACTTCCACACCTTGAAGGGCAGCGCGCGGATGGCCGGGCTGATGCGTCTGGGCGAACTGGCGCACGTGATCGAAACCAAGATGGTCGCGATGGATCGGGAAGCGACTCCGGCAACCGCGCTGTTTGACGACATCGATGAGAACTTTGATCGTTTCACCGGCGCGCTTGACCGGTTGCAGGCGGGCGAGCAACTCGGCTCACTCATCGACGTTCCGGTTGCCGATGTATTTGAGCATCAGAAAGACAAGCCGGCCATCATTGCAGTAATGGCCGCTGCCGCGCAGGCCGTGCGCGATGAAGCCACGCCAGATGGTCGTGAGCGTCAATCGCTATTACGCGTGAACGCCGATATCATCGACCGCTTTGTAAATGAAGCTGGCGAGTTGTCCATTGCCCGTTCGCGCATCGATCAGGAAATGCTGACGTTCAAGCAATCGCTGGTTGAACTGACAGAAAACATTTCGCGCATGAAGGTGCAATTGCGCGAGGTTGAAATCCAATCTGAATCGCAAATTCAGTCGCGCATCAAGGAAGCCGAGGAGCGCGGCGCGGCGTTTGATCCTCTCGAATTCGACCGTTTCTCGCGAACTCAGGAATTGACGCGTTTCATGGCCGAGAGCCTGAACGACGTCATCACGTTGCAATTGTCGCTGCAAAAAAATCTCGACGAAACCGAAGCGGCTTTGATCCAGCAGGCGCGCTTGAATCGCGACCTCCAGCAGGGCTTGATGGGCGTGCGACTGGTGCCTTTGGGTAATTTGCAGGATCGTTTTTATCGCGTCGTGCGGCAAACCGCGAAAGATCTATCGAAGAAAGCCAACCTTGAATTTCGCGGAGTGCGCGTGGAAATTGACAGGTCGGTGCTGGAAAAAATCACGCCGCCGTTCGAGCATCTGCTGCGCAACGCCGTCGCACA
>JANOQY010000563.1:0-3316 GCA_031414995.1 Betaproteobacteria bacterium | reverse complement strand
GGGTTCAAATGTGTACGCCGAACTTGGTTCCACATGGCGGCTATTGATGCGCAATCCTGATTCTGCTGCGCACGCGTTGGGGAAATTGTTCAAATATTGCGGCGAAAGCAACGTGCTGTGGGGAACCGATTCGATCTGGTACGGCTCGCCGCAAGATCAGATACAGGCGTTTCGCACCTTCCAGATTGCGCCGACATTGCGCGACAAATTCAATTATCCGCAGATCACCAAAGAGCTTCGCGCCAAGGTGTTCGGTTTGAATGCGTTAAAAATTTATCCGGTACCGGCCGATGTGCTGAGCAAACATCTCAAAGGCGACAAAGTTGCACATGAGCGTGAACAATACCGCGACCAGCCTGACCCCACCTTTGTCACACACGGACCGAAAACGCGTCGTGAATTTTTAAACCTGAAGCGGTGGGAAGCGTAATTATTTGCAACGCCTGAATTAGGTCGCAGCTGGTGCGGCGACAGAGCCTTTCCACCGCCACAGCAACACAATCATGAGGAGACTTACCAGCGGGCTGAAAATGCTGGCCTCGGGGCCGAAAGCGCCGCCGGTGAGCCACTCGGCCTGGCCCTGAAAGATGGGCTGCAACCATCCGGCCTGATCATAGCCGCTCACGTGAAAGCCCAGCACATTGCCCTGAGCCCAGTTCCAGCCCAGATGCAGGCCAACGGGCAGGGCCAGACTGCGGGTGCGCAGGTAAGCGAGCCCCAGTAACACTGCACCAAAAAATAAATCCAGTGTCGCCACGATTTCAGTGCTGCCCTGCATGCCCGGATTGCCCCAATGAAGCATTGCGAATAATGATGCCATCGCGATTTGCGCAGGCCAGATGCCGATGCCGTCCAGCAGTCGTTGGAAGATAAAACCCCGGTAGAGATTTTCTTCCATCAGCGCCGCAAACAGGAGGATATAGAGTCCGGTCATCAGCGTGCCAACACTGCGCGCCGGGTTCAATTCAAAACGCACGCCGCCGACGGCCCAGATCATGCCGACGACCACCAGTACCGTGCCAATGCCCCATAGCGTGCCCCAGACTATCTCGCTAAACCAGCGCCGATCCATCAGGTAGCCGACACTCGACAAGGGCTCCTTGCGCAGCCGGGTGCAAGCCCACGTCGCCAGTAGCGTGAACAGAAACGCCGCCGGCTCGAGCAAGAGCTTGGCAAGCTCCAGGTCTTTCAGGCCGTGACTCAGTGGCTTGTACGCAAAGCGCGTGAGGACGATAAATCCGATGAAAATAAGTATCCACCAGCCGTTGCGCAGTTGTCGGTCGGCATTAAAAAAAAAGGGCTTCAGATTTGGTTTCATGTTGTCTTTGTTATTTTTTTAGCTACACCAATTGCGGCGGTGCTGACAACAGGCATTACACCTGGCTGGTTTTGCGCGATGCAGTCACGACCATCGTATCAAGCGTGACAACTGGCAGACGCTGCGCGGTGACGACGATGGCACCCATCGTTTGCACAATAGCGTCGGCGTTGTTGTTGACGACGGGTTTGGCAACAGTCGCGTTGCTGTTGAACAATCCAGTCGTCAGCACGAATAGTCCGGCCGCGAGGATGGTGGCGATGGCGACGTTGTCTTTGTTGCTGCTGGTGAATTCGGTCTTCATGTGCGTTCCTTCTGGTCGGCGATGGGTTTGCGTTGCTGATGAGTGAACTTTACCGATGCACACACTCGCTCTCAATCGAAGTCCGACCAGACGCTGAAATTGATGCGTGAAGCGCTGATTTCCCGGCTAATTCGGCGTGGTAAAGTCATCGCGATACTCTGTTGCGTGGATAGTTTGTAGACTCGCCATAAATTGTTCTGCCCTTGAACAACGGCCCGATCAAAGGAAATTTATGCACCATCTGATCAAGTTTTTTCTCCTTGTCGTCGCACTCGCCAGCCTCTCGCCAAAAACCACGTTTGCGGCACCAACGCCCGCCGCACCTGCCGCTGCGGTGCCGGTTTACGCGCTGCTTTCAGTCATTGGCGACCGCCTTGATGTTGTTGTTCGCCAACTGCAAACTGGCACACGCGTGGACAACAATCGCCGACAGCCGATTGCCATTTCTGAGCCGGTTTTCGATAGCGCTGCGGTGTCGGCTGCGGGTCGGGCGATCCGACAGATTTATCCGAGGGCAGAACTGGCGATACTTGATACGCGCAGTCAGGTGTTGTTCGACAAACAGCACACGCTTTTTCAAGTAAACAACGACGTCATGGCCATGCCCGACGCAATCCGGGACGCGTTGCGTCAACAGGGAGCAACGAAATTCATTCTGATACGCAAGCATCGAGACGACGCCAACTTCCAGTTCGCCACCGGCCATAGTGACGGTGCGGGCAAGATCGAGGGATTGGGTTTCTATCTCGACGGGACGTGGGAGACACGCAATATTGACGCCATCACGGGCGAAGTTCGCGCGGGCAGGGGATTCATTGCCCCCTTCGCCTACCTTGAAGTGATGCTCGTTGATTTTCCATCGGGCAAACTGATCGGCAAGAAAACTGTGGCCGGTTCGTTTCAGGTTGGCGCTGGTCGCGCGGCGCAAGATATCGGCGAGCCGTGGAACGCGTTAACTTCAGCCGAGAAAGTCCAGTTGATCAATCGGCTCATTGAGCGTGAGGTATCAGCTGCCGTACAGGAAATCTTCATCAAAGCGCGATAAATAATTAAAACTCTAGCACTGGTGCGGCTTACAGGCACATTTCATCCTGAGAGCTCCGCCAGTGCTAGAGTTTGGTAAAAATATCTCAATCAAGGGTTGAGCGCGATGTCCTCCAGACACTCACGCCCTTTCGGCGTGACCTCGAAACGGCCCTGCACCGCGCTCGCGACGATATGCCCTTTTCTGCCCAAGAACGTAGCGACGTCCACATCGAGAGTCGTGTCTGCATCGGTCGCAAGCGCGCGCAATCCGGCGATGCAATTTATGATGAATAGCGCCTCTGTGCCTTTATCCGTCAGCACATAGCTGCCATCTTTGCGATGCGAAAGAAATTTGATGCCGATGAGGTGTTTCGCGTTTCTGGCGATGCACGCACTCGGCTTGGCGGATTTTGGCGCGCTGCGCACTTGTTCGAGCGCGTCGAATTCATCTCTTGTCAAACGGTGGCTCATGGTGTGATTCCCTGTGAATTTCTATTCTATTGATGGCCCCATGGTACGTTCACTGCTGGCTCATCGCAAGTCACTGCCACTCGCCGGTTCAAATGCGCCGGTCAATGTTGATAAACTCTTGGTGATTGCGTCGTTTGGAAATACCGCTGCCGCCGATTTGAAATGTAGTTGACGATTTTCTGGCCCACTCTGGTCAT
>JANOQY010000562.1:0-2959 GCA_031414995.1 Betaproteobacteria bacterium | reverse complement strand
CAAAATCCATCGTGCCCCAGGGCTTCGGCGTGCCGATGTCGCCCAGATAGCCGGTGCAGTAGCGCGCCGGAATATTCATGCAGCGGCAAAACGTGATCGCCAGATGCGCGTAATCGCGGCAGACTCCCGTCTTGTCGTGGTGTGCCTCCAGCGCAGTGCGGGTTCTGCGAGCGTGCTGGTAGCCGAAAACAATGTGGTGATGGACGTAATCACAAATCGCCTGCACGCGGCCCCAGCCGGTTGGCGCATTGCCGAAAAGTTGCCAGGCGGTTTCGGAGAGTTGGTCGGTTTCGCAGTAGCGACTGCCGAGCAAAAATAGTAGCGTCTCTTCAGGTAGATTCTCCACAGCCAACTGTTGCGCCTGCGGAACAATCACGTCGGGTTTGCCGGAATCTTTCACGATCACATCGGCAGACACGCGTGTGCGTCCTTGCGGCGCAACAATGCGGGTGCACCAATTGCCGAAACTGTCCCGATAGGCGGCGACCGGGATGGGTGGGTCAAACATCAAATCGTCGCGACCAACAAGGTCTGATACCCGCGTGAAGTGAACATTCAAATTCAAAATCATGGGCGTTGGTTGCGGGCAGTCGTAGACCATCTCAAAGCCGACGCGAATTTTCATGATGGTTCTCCGGGTAAATCGTATGTGGTGTCGCATACAGGCAGCGACGGCATTGGGAAATTTCTACCAGCCAAGCTCTGGCAGTTGGCGAAACACCTGCCGTGTGCCTTCGCCCCATTCGCGGCTCAGTGCGGTGAAATAAGTGTCGCCCTCTTCGAATCGACGGCGTTTTTGCACTTCGAGGCTGTCGCGCTCATAGCAAAGCAGATCGATTGGCATCCCCACCGATAAATTGCTGCGCATGGTTGAATCGAATGAGACGAGCACGCATTTAATGGCATCCTCCATCGCGGTAAAGCGCGAAATGACGCGGTCGATGATCGGCTTGCCGTATTTGGTTTCACCAGTCTGGAAGTACGGCGTATCGATGCCAGCCTCGATGAAATTTCCTTCGGCGTACATCCGAAATAGTCGCATCGGCTCGCCGCTAATCTGCCCGCCGATGATGAACGAGGCATTAAAAGACATGTCACTTTCTTCGAGGTATGCACCGTCGCGCCGCTCGATATCGCGCATCGCGTCGGCCACCAGCATGGCGACATCGAACATGGTCCGGGCATTCCAAAGGTTGGAGTTGCCGCTACCATCGTCGCAGCGCTGATTCAATACGCCGATGACCGCTTGCGTGCCAGCCAGACTGCCCGAGCTCAACAACACAATGACGCGGTCCCCGCGGCGCTCGAACACCGTCATCTTGCAGAATTTGGCGAAGTTATCCACGCCAGCGTTGGTGCGCGAGTCGGATGCGAACACAATGCCCTTGTCGAGCATTACGCCAATACAGTAAGTCATGTCACGTGCCTTTTGATCATTCGAAAATTGCTTTTGGGATACGCGTTGCAATCGCTGAACGTGAATCGCGCCTGGATTGGATAGTGTCGCTTAAAGCAACATCCAGTGCTGATTCAGATCGCATCATGGACAACTGTTTCGCATCACCATTTAGCACCTTCTTTGCGCCGCAGTTTGTGCGATGGCGCACAAATGGAAATTAGATGCTCTTAAATGGCCAGTTGGTTCGGCGTGCTCGAAATTCGACCTAAACTCCAGCACTGGCGAACTTCTACAACCATTTACGTGCCACGATGCCCGTGAATACTGGTGTTTGGCACGATCATCGAATTGCCAGCAATCAAGAAATGTCCTGTCGCCGCATCGCTGCTATGTGCGCGGTCCACCCGCCGATATTTCCAGACGGCACCATGTGACGTATTATCTCCATGAACTCTTTTTGCTCCTCTGAACGACAACTTTCGAACGCATGCTCCAACCAAGTCAAAACGCGAATCAGCCCAGCGCGACGCGAGCCGCCGAGTTGTCTCACGCGTTCCCCTTGCGTGGACTCGTGCTGTTGGTAATGGTCGCTATCCTGCTCCAGGCGTTTGTTTCGCCGGGCTTGCGGATAGCAGCGCGCACGCATTTCCACGTGGCAAGCGCGTTGGTGCAAAAACAGGATGCGGCAGATGGGCATGCTCAAGCCGATACCGATGCGCAAAGTCACGCCCATCCCCACTCCCACCCGCACAGCCACACACACCTTGCAACCCATGAACACGCCGCGGAACGCAATGACGTGGTGTACGTAGACACGCAAAAAAGCGAGTTGCCTTCCGGCCATACATTCAATCGAATTGCATTGGATCTTGATGGGTTGCTGTTGCGCCAGAATCCGCGTTCGGTCGATATGCCGTCACATATGCTCTTCGCGGAACTCGCCCTGAGTTTCCGCTCGCGTATCGAACCGCCTCTGGAGCGACCGCCGCGCAGCGGGAGCTAGCGTCGCTCCGGCAGCAGGCTCAGCTAGCCTGGCTGCCCATTTTGAGTCCCACTACTACGCCCCCTTGCCTCGCGTTCCCGACGCGAGGCTATGGTCGCGTTGAAATCTTATTTAGCCGGCATCCAAACCAAGGACGCCGGCATGGAGAGCGTTTTGAACAGACTCAATTCGTTATCGGACATAGGTCCGCGCCGACGTTGCGCACCTTACTTTCGCCCGCGCACGTCCGCGCTGATGATGGCCTTAGCAATCGTGCTGAGCCCATCCGTCTGGGCAAGCGGTGAACAAACACTTGAGAAAATCGTCGTCACCGATTCGGCGACCAAGCAGATCGGCGTCGCGGATTCCGCCAGCGTCGGTACGGTGACCAAAAAACAGCTCGACGCGCGCACCGCATATCGGCCCGGCGAATTGCTGGAGGCCACACCGGGACTGGTCGTCAGCCAGCACAGCGGCGAAGGCAAAGCGAACCAGTTCTATCTGCGCGGCTTCAATCTCGATCACGGCACCGATTTGCGCACTTCAGTCGATGGCATGCTGGTCAATCAGCGCAGCCA
>JANOQY010000561.1:0-3804 GCA_031414995.1 Betaproteobacteria bacterium | reverse complement strand
AGCCACGGAGATGAAAGTTGCGGATCGTAAAAACGTTTCAGGCTGTAGGCGTAATCAACTGAGGTCAGTTCGCGCTTTGCGCCTTTGAATATGGGATCGTCCGCAAAATAAATGCCGGGCTTGAATTTGAACGTGTATGTCTTGCCGTTATCGGTCACTTCCGGCATCGCGACAACGGTGTTCGGAACCAACTTCGCGGGGCGGGCGAGAAAATCGTATGTGAGTGGCGGGTCGAAGATGGCTTCGTTGATGATGTTTGAATAGAGGTCCGATACTTTGGCGGGGTCAAAACTGGTCTCGGCGATGAGGAATGCAAAGCGGCTGGTCTTTACTTTGTCGGCAGCGAATGTGTTTGTCGCCAACAATAGCGTCGCGCCACACACACAGGAACGCACTAAAAATTTGGTCAATGTCATTTTTTCAATTTACTTTGCATGTCGAGGTCAATGTCCAGATACCGCAATGTCGCGCGCTGGACGGGATGGCGCGTATGGCCGATCACCCATGGATGCGAGAGATCGGTAAGTAGACGGTTCCCGCCCAGTTTCCAAGGCGCGTTCACCAGAAAAATCCGATTCATCTCACGATAAATCGCAGCACGTTCCGGTCCCTGTGGTGTTCCACGAGCTTTTTCAAACAGGCGATCAAATTCGGCATTCTTGAAGCGCGAATGATTGGCCTGCCCGCTGTTCGGCCCGTACAACATCACAAAAAAAGCCTCCGCATCGGGATACGGGCCACCCCACCCCAATTGCCACATCATCAGCTTTCCAGCGCGGGATTCCTTAAGCAAATCGGGCCAGCGCGCTTTCTTGATGCGCACTTTGATGCCGATGGCATCCATGCTCTTCTTCCAGAGCTCATCGAATTGTTTGTCGCGCTGCGTGGGCGTGGTGGCAAGTTCCAGTTCCAGCTTCGTTCCATCGGGATTTTCGCGATAGCCATCGCCATCCCGATCAACATAGCCGAACATGTCAAGCAGCCCGCGCGCGCGCGACGGATCGTAATCATTTGCGGTGGTACGGAAATTTGACTCAAAGCCGAACGCACCTGGACCGACAGGACTCTGCGCCGGCACGGCCTGATTTTTACGAATAATTCTAATTTCCTCATCGGTGTTGTAGCCCAGCACAATCGCCCGACGCAGGGCGATTTTTTCCGGAGTGTAGCCACCAACGACAGGATTTTCCATCCCGAAATAGGCGTAGGTGACCTCAAGACCCGGTTGGCGATCCATCTGCACGCCAACTTTGCTCAAATAACCGGCGAGCTTGTTACCCGGAAACGCGTGGTTTGAAAAATCATTTGGCACACGATCAATAAAATCGTGCTCCTTGTTCAGGAACGCCAGCCAGCGCGGCTGCTCTTCTTCGACCGGATAAATCTCGATGCGCCCGATCATAGGAAGCCGCCTGCCCTTGAGCTTTGCAGAAATCGCCTGCTTAATTGCATCGTCCGCAGGCGGCTCTGCATCAAAATAGGTTTCGCGAAAATTCGGATTCGCTTCCAGCACAATCCGCGATGATCTTTTCCATGCAGTGAGCTGATACGGACCGGTGCCGACCGGGTGAGCCATGACGTCGTCAGGATACTTCTCGATCACTTCGCGTGCGACGATGGCGGCGGAATTGACCGATGCGAGGAGGTAGAGAAAATTGTAATCGGCGTTCACCAGCTTGATGATGAGCGTGTAGCGATCCTTGATGACAAAGCCTTCACTCTCCATGTCGTAATCGAACTGGCCGGAATCCTTTGCCTTCTTCTTTAACGGCTCCATGCCAGCAATCTTGCCATCGAGAAAATAAAGGTTGGGCGACTTCACTTTCGGGTCGTAAAGCCGCTTCATCGTATATGCGAGATCAGCTGCGATCAGTTCGCGCTTCTTGCCACCGAAGGCGGGGTCATCTGCAAAATAAATACCTTTGCGAAAACGCAGCGTGTAGATGGTGCCGTCGGCGCTGATCTCGGGCATCGCTTCCAGCAGATTTGGCTTTAACTTCACAGGCCGCGCGAGGTAATCGTAATGCAGCGGCGTATCGAATATTTGCTCGTTGATAATGCTCGAATACCAGTCAGCTATTTGGGCAGGATCGAATCCGGTTTCAGCGACCTCGAATGCGTATCTCAGCACTTTGTTTGGGTCGGCGTGCAGGATGTCACGGGGATTGGTGCTCACATCGGACGCACCAACATTGCTCAAGCCGATCAGGGCCAAGACAAATATGCAACGGCGGACCCATTTCAGCACGCTCAGGGTGCCTCAAATTGTTTTTTTACATCAAGGTCGATATCGACAAATTTCCACCAGTTCTGCGTCTGAACCTGAGGACGGCGAAAACCGATCAAATACGGATACCACATGTCGGTGAGAATGCGGTGCGTGTTGATTTTCCATGGCGCATACGAGACCATGAGTCTCGCCATTTCCTGGAATAGTTTGGTGCGCTCAGGGCTATGCGGCAGTTGTTCTGCTTTCTCAAACGCGGCATCAAAGGCTGCCAGCTTGAAGCGCGCGCGATTACCCTTGAATCCGGAGTTGGGCCCAAATAAATTCTGCAGACTGCCAAGCGCGTCAGGTGCCGACGCGGTTTGCCCCAACTGCCACAACATCAGTTTCCCGGCGTTTGATTCCTTCAGCAAGTCCGGCCATTTCGCCTTGCGTACCGTTAACTTGAGCCCGATATCATCCATGCTGCGTACCAGCAGTTCATCGATCTGCTTGTCCCGATCACTTGGGGTCGAATTAAACTTGAGCACTAGCGGCGTGCCGTCAGGCATCTCGCGATAGCCGTCGCCATTTCGATCAATGAATCCGAACATATCGAGCAGTGCCCTCGCCTTGGCTGGATCAAATTCGTTCGCACTAGTGCGAAATCCGGGGTCATAGCCAGCCACGCCAGGGGCGTATGGCGTATGCGCGGGAACAGCGAGGTTCTTGCGAATGGTGTTGATTTCGTCTTTGGTTTTATAGCCTAGCGAAATTGCACGACGCAGTGCAATTTTGTCCGGTGTGTAGCCGCCGACGGTCGCATCTTCCATGTTGAAATAGATATAGGTGAGATCCATCGCCGCGATCTGCTCCATGACGATACCGGCCTTTTGCAGATTCGGTGCAAGCTTGCGATTCGGCACCGACATATTGCCGAAGTCCTCCGGCATCAACCAGAGCAAATCGAATTCCCGATTGAGGAACGAAATCCAGCGTGGCTGTTGCTCGGCGATGATGGAAACCTCGATGCGACCAATCATTGGTAGACGCTTGCCCTTCAGGCGCGCGAGGATGGCCTGTCCATTCTCGTCGTCCGCCGCAGGCTCGGCGTGAAAATACTCTTCACGGAAATTCGGATTGACGTCAAAAATCATTTTTGAGGACCGCTTCCAAGACGTCAACCGGTGCGCGCCAGTGCCGACCGGATGTGAAACGATGTCTTCTTTGTACATCTCAACAACTTCGCGCGCCATCGCGCTGGCGACGCGACCATCGGCGAAGTTATATATCCAGTTGGGTTTGGATTCATTGAGCTTTACTTGCAACGTATAGCGGTCGAGCGCCTTCAAGCCATCCAGTGGCGTGTCGTAATCCATCTTGTTGGCCTTGCGCACACGTTTCAATAGTTCTTCAGAGCCAACGATATAGCCTTCTACCTCCGCCAGTAACGGCGCGGCCAGTTTGGGATCAAACAGGCGCTTGATTGAATAGACATAGTCCTCAGCGGTGAGCTCCCGTTTCTTGCTGCCGAACGCTGCATCGTCACTGAAGTAAATCCCCGGTTTAATGCGCAGCGTGTAGGTCTTGTAATCGGC
>JANOQY010000560.1:0-1603 GCA_031414995.1 Betaproteobacteria bacterium | reverse complement strand
CTATCCACAAAACCGAGCGACACCTTCGCTTTATAGCGGCCATACGGCTCCAGCTCTTCCTCAGGAATGCCGATTTTGGCGGCGACTTCCTGGATTTTCTTCATTGTCGCCTTCTGTGCAATCTCGATATCGCTAAGCATGATGTTCTCCAGTGTCAGTTCGTGATTTGCCAATTCTTTAAGTGCCAAAGTATGGAACTGCACGTGAAGCGCGCACCTTGATGGGCGTCAAGTAGAATGTTTCGTTGACGTAAATCAACATTCAACACATGGATATTTCTCTCAATAATTCTCACGATGATTCAAGTGGCATCCATGCGCATCCGGGCGTCACCCGCGTGCGCGAGGCACTGTTGCGACACGGCATCGACGACACCATCATCGTTATGCCAGCTGCAACCCACACCGCACAAGCTGCGGCGGATGCACTGGCGTGCAGCATTGGCGAAATCGCCAAGTCGATCATCTTTCGGGCTGGCGAACGCGCAGTGCTGGTGATCACCAGTGGGAAAAATCGCGTGGACGATAAAAAGGTCGCCGCGCTGATCGGGCACACGCTATCGAAAGCAGACGCAGACTTTGTGCGCGCGCAGACGGGGTTTGTGATCGGCGGCGTCCCGCCACTCGCACACACCTTTGCACCCATCGTATTCATGGATGAAGATCTGCTCGCGTTTGAACAGGTCTGGCCGGCAGCAGGACATCCCAACACAATGTTTCATATTTCGCCAAAGCAGCTTGCCGACATCACGCAGGCACGAGTCGCCGATATCGCGCTCATCAGGCAAAACACGGCAGCGTGATCTATCCGCCGATCTACTTCACCACGCTCGATAGTAAGGGGAACTTTTATGCACGCAAACGAAAAACTGATCCGTGATTTTTATGCGGCCTTTGCCAAGCGCGATGCGGCGGGCATGGCGGCGTGTTACCACCCGGACATCGCGTTCAGTGATCCGGCATTTCCGATGCTGCGTGGCAAAGAGGCAACCGCAATGTGGGCCATGTTGTGCGGGCGCGGTAAGGACCTGGAAATTATTTTGGGCGACGTGAGTGGCGACGCCGAAGGCGGACGCGCGCATTGGGAAGCAAAATATACGTTCTCGCAGACAGGCCGTTTTGTGCACAACAAAATCGACGCCGTGTTCGCATTTCGCGATGGCAAAATTGTCCGGCACGTTGACAGCTTTGGCTTTTGGACATGGTCCAGTCAGGCGCTGGGCGCAATCGGCAGCATGCTGGGCTGGTTCGGGCCACTAAAGGCAATGGTACGAAAAAGAGCCGGTAAGTCGCTTTTCGACTACATGGAAAAGAACGACGGCGCGTTTCCGGTGCCGGGCTAGGCAGCTCTGATCACGGCCTTGGTGTCGGGCTCGAGTTTGCCGCGCAGGATAATGACATTGCCCAATACCAGCAGCGCGATTCCAATCGTCGTCGGCCATCCCCACGCGAATTTCTCAAAGTAAAACGATACCACCAGCGCTGCGATTGGTGTCATCACGCCGACAAATGACGCGCGTGCCGCCCCGATCCGCGCCATCAGGGTGAGATAGCACGCGAAAGTAATCACGGATCCAAAAATAGCCAGATACAGGAGCACGCCC
>JANOQY010000559.1:0-8128 GCA_031414995.1 Betaproteobacteria bacterium | reverse complement strand
CTGACAAAGCGCTTGGGAACGCCAATCGTAATGACCGATCAGGTGAGGGCGCAATTGCCTGACGGGTTTGAAATGATTGATTGTGGTGAACAAGCATTGCGTGGCCACAGTTCGATGCAAATATGGGGCGTAAAGGCGGTTGCAGCACCAGTACCGGTAGCCCCAACAGCATAGCCACGATTCAGGTAACCGCAGATTTGACATTTAGGGAGAGCAGCATGAAAACAAAATACTTCTTCTCGGCATTCGTGGTTTCAGCGTTGACCGTCGCGGCGCAGGCGCAGGGCAGTGGGATCGCGTTCGTCACCGATGTCAAAGGTGATGCGGCGATGGATGCGGGCAAAGCCACATTGATGGCAGAAGTAAAAAAAGGTGCGCGCATCAGTTGCACCAAGGAATGTGCGGTTGGCGTGATGTATCTGATCTCGGGCAAGGAATATGTACTGAAGGGCCCGGGCGATTTTCTGGTTGGCGATTCTGAAGTGACCGCCAAAATAGGTCCGCCGCCGACCATGCGCGAGACCAACTGGAAGGTGTCTTCCAAAGTGGTCGCGCAAGTCGCACAGACATCGAGTGCGTCGATTCGCATGCGTAGTCTGGGTAGCGCGCAAAAAGCTGAACCCGCAGCACCCTTGGCCGAGCGCCTTATTTATCCGCGCGATACAAATGTGGCCACATTACAGCCGGCATT
The DNA here is from genome assembly GCA_031414995.1 of Betaproteobacteria bacterium. Lineage (GTDB taxonomy): Bacteria > Pseudomonadota > Gammaproteobacteria > Burkholderiales > Usitatibacteraceae > UKL13-2. The sequence continues at coordinate 7,437 of JANOQY010000559.1, read as the reverse complement.
TCGCTGGGCATCAGCAAACGCGAAGGGTCCATTTGAGTTTGAATTAAAGGCCAGTGCCGGGGCTAAATCGGTTTACAAAGCCAAGCCAGCCGCGACATCGCTGGTGTTGCCGAAAAACATCAAGTTATTGCCCGATGCTGAATACAGCTGGATGGTCAAAGCTGGCGGTAGCGATGTGGGCATGACGACATTCAGAACGCTGCCCACACACTCGCTGGATTTGACGCAAAAACGCAAACCCGACGACAAAGCACCATTTTCTGACTGGTTGCTCTATGCCCTGACACTCAAGGATGTCGGTGCCGATCAGGATGCCGGCGAGGTTTGGGCGCGACTTGCCAAAGATAGACCAGATCTGCCTGAATTGGCCGCGTTGGCGAAGTAAAACGCATCTCGCCAGACGGCGTGCCGATTTCGGTCGGTACGCCGTTTGTTTTTAAGGGCCTCTATTTTTTGAATAGAGCGCCTTTTTGCGCAATAATCTGGTTATAAATACAGGCTTCATCATGCGCGCATTTATTTTTACCAGAATGTACTGTTTTCGACGATTCAGCGTCCTGCTGATGTGCGTCTTCGCGCTCTGTTTGCCCGTTTTCGGCATCGCCGCCAATGATGATCGCGTTGCGCTGGTGATAGGCAACGACCAATATCCGACTGACCCGTTGCGCAATGCCGTCAACGACGCTCAGGCCGTTGCCAAAACACTCAGTGATCTAGGCTTCAAAGTCATGATGAGACCCAACGCCGACTATGCCACGATGCGTGGTGTAGCCGTTGAGTTCGCCAAATTGATGGAAGGTGCCACCGCAGCGGTGTTCTACTATGCCGGGCACGGCGTCCAGTATCGTGGCGTGAATTATTTGGTTCCAACAGACGCAAAGCTGACATCTGAAGCATCGATACCATATCAGGCGATGCCGATAACGCAAATTATCGAAACAATGGACGACGCCAAAGTGCGGCATAAATTTATCATTCTCGATGCGTGTCGCAATAATCCATTCAGCAACGTGTTTAACTCGGTCGGCCTTGCCAAGATTCAGGCCCCACAGGGGACCATCGTTTCGTTTGCCGCTGCTGTCGGGCAAGTGGCACCCGACGGAGCCGATGGCATGAATAGCCTTTACACAAGGACGCTGATCAGAGAAATGCGTGATCCGCAGTTGCAGGCGACGCTGATGTTTCAGCGCGTGCAAACGGTAGTGATGAAGGAGAGCATGGAAAAGCAGTTGCCCGAACTGCACAACACGCCACTTTTTCGCGTGCCGTTTTTCTTTGCCGAGCGTAACGACCAGAATAGTCGACCAACGCCGCAACAGCAGGCATCCGGCCCTTCTGGTGATACGCAGGCGCTCCTTGAAAACGAATTCTGGAAAAGTGCAAAAGAAGGCGGGCGGATTGAAGGCTATCAGGTCTATCTGGAAAAATACCCCAATGGCTATTTTTCAGCGCTGGCCAGATTGGGAATCGACCGTTTGCGGCAGGAAAAATCCCAACAACAGGTTGCAGCCACGCCGCTATCAGCAGGTAATGTCAGCAGCGCACCGGTGCTACTGCCTGAATCAAATGTTGTACGAACTGCGCCTGCTACGACGCAGGCACCAACTCTGACGGCAGAGCGGGTTCCGGCGCCGCCTGCAAAGACCGTCATTGCGAGTGCCGCACAAGTGCCGCCGAGCCAGCCAAGCGATTCGCGTGGACTTGAAATAAGACCGGCTGCTGCCGCGCCAATTATTCCGAAACCAGCTGAACTTGCATCACCGCTGCCGGCTGTTGCGCCGAGCAGCGTCCCGGTATCGAGCCCGGATAAAATCGCCGCGATTTCGCCAGAGCAACGGACCACATTGCCTCCCGCGCCTACCGTCGTAAAAACACTGAGCGGTGTCATTCAGTTCCCCGATGGCGCGACCTACAACGGCGAATACAAGGAGAACAAGGATAAATTGCAGGTTCTGCACGGTCAGGGTGAATTCATTTCATCTACGGTGCGCTACAAAGGTGATTTCCGGGATAACAAAAAGCAAGGCAAGGGCACTTACATCTGGGCCAATGGGGACCGCTATGAAGGCGACTTTGTCGATGATGAACCTTCCGGGCGCGGCAAATTCGTATTCGCCAGTGGTGACCAGTACGAAGGTGAATACTCGAAAGGAGCATTCAACGGCAAAGGAATTTTTGTCGCAAAGAATGGCGACAAGACGGATGGCGTTTTCCTGAACAACAAGGCGAACGGCCAAGCGGTTTACGTCTTTGCCAGCGGCGATAAGTACGAAGGCGAAATGGCGGCTGGAAAGATGTCCGGCAAAGGCAAGTTCACGACCAAGGGAGGGGATCGCTGGGAGGCGACATTCGTGAACGATCAAGCGCACGGTAAAGGAGTTTACTATTTCTCCAACGGCGACCGCTATGAAGGTGAATTCACCAATGGCGCGATGACCGGCAAGGGTGCGTATTTCTATTCAAGCGGCTACAAGTCCGAGGGCAGCTACGTGAACGCGCAACTGAGCGGCGAGGGCAAGTTTTATTTCAACGATGGCGACTGGTTCGAAGGCGTCTTCGAACGAGGGTTGGAACGCGCAAAAGGATTTTCAGTTTTCAAAGACGGCACCAGACGTAGTGCGACCATGATCAATGGCAAGGTAACGCTGGATGGCGGTTGAGTGGGCTGCGTATGAGTCTTCCAACGGCGAGCCTTGTGCTCAATATCCCAATCGGCACGACGGGCAGCAAAGCATTTACGGTAGCCGATGAACACACCGCACCATTCGTGGGTTCTGGCCGCGTGCATGTGTTGGCGACCCCAGTGATGATCAATATGTTTGAAGCGGCTGCGCTGGCAGCAATCGAACATCTGCTTGCCGACGGGCATCAGAGCCTCGGCACCCATCTCGACGTTTCCCATCTCGCGGCGACTCCGGTCGGTATGCGAGTGACGGCGACGGCAGAAGTCATCAGCGTCGAGGGGCGAGCGGTCAAATTCAAGGTGAGCGCGAGAGACGAACGCGATTTGATCGGTGAGGGTATGCATGACCGCGTAGTGGTCAACGTCGCTAAATTCGATCTGCGGGTGCAGGAGAAGATTGCTGCTTGCAAAAAATAGCCGCGCGGCACCTCCAGCACACTACTGACGGCTGGATCGTGTTTTAAGCAATGCCTCGCGAATCTTCGGCAATGCCGCGCGAGCGGCTTCCTCACCACGCTTGATGCACATCAGGCGATAAGCCTCGCTGATACTTGCGTAGTAGTTCAAATCCGGGTGGATGAATACATCCGCGAAGGGGCGCTCCTGCTCAATCAGCGCAGTGCGTCTGCGGTCACGTACGCGCCATGCTTCTGGCGCCTCTGCTGGCGTTTTTTCAAGGTAGGCGGAGACGTCAATGGCAATCACGACATCAGCGCCAAGGTCGCGCGCCACGCGGATCGGCACTGGCTGAGCCTCATCGCCATCGAGATACTCCGTGCCACGGATTCGAACAGGCGCGAATTGGCCGGGTGTGGCGCTTGATGCACGCACCGCCGCACCGGTATTGCCGCGCGTAAAAACAGCCAGTGTGTTGTTATCTCGCTTCGCAACTGTCACCGCCAGTTTGCGCTGGAATCCTTCGAGCGGTTTGCCGCCGGTGTGTGCGCGGACAAATTCCTCGATCGCTCCGCCGTTACCAGTGAACCCTGATGTCGAGACGCCAATGAACCGCGTTGGATCAATGTCCAGTGCAATTTTTTGAATCGCTGCTGCCGATAAACCGTTTGCGTAGAGCGCGCCAATAATGCCGCCAACGCTTGCACCGACCACCAAGTCCGGCTGGATGTCGTTGGCTTCGAGGACATTGAGAACGCCAATATGTGCAAAGCCGCGCGGACCACCGCCCCCGAGCACCAGCGCGACGCGCGGACGCTTGTCCGGCGGGTACGGCACGAACTGCGGCGCGTCAGGGCCATTGAACTCGGCAACGCCACCACTACAACCACCTAAAAACAGTGCGAGCGCAATGAAACATGCAGCCACTCGCGGCCTGAAGCCGTCGCGGGAAACGGGACGATGTGTTAGTGTACGCAGCACTCTGTTTTCCTAAAACTGGATCAATAAAATGACCACCGAAAGTCGACCGACATTTTCGCTTAACCCGGCTTCCTGGCCGATTTCAACCAAAGTTGTTGCCGTCATTTTGGCTGTCTCGCTCGCGCCGATGTTGCTCACGGCATACTACAACACCAGCAGTAGCCTGGAGGCATTGCGCGATATCGAGTTGCGCAGCCAGCGGCAGATTGCCGGTAACGTGGCAGGCCGCATCGGACAGTTGCTCAATGACACCCGCCGCACGGTTGCCTACATCGCTGCAGAACCCATTCTGGTCGAGGCGCTGGAGCAAAAGAAAGACGACACATACAAGAAGGCACTAGGCCGGGTTCAACGTTACGTGGCCGTTAATCCCGATGTTGATCTGGTGATCATCATGGACCAGATTGGCACCGCTGTCGTGTCAACTGAACCCACCACGCTGGGTGGCAATTACAAGTTTCGCGAGTACTTTGCGCAGGCCGTGAAGGGGCGCCCATACATGACCGGCATCATCGTTGGCTCGGTGCTGGCACAGGCAGGCGTATACATTTCGCATCCCATAGCCAACCGGGAGGGCGTGGTCGTCGGTATCGTCGTCGTCAGGGTCACGGCGAAATCGATTGGTGACATTGTCGAAGATGAGCGCCAGGCAAAAGAACGTGTCGGCTTCGTTGTCGATGGTGATGGCGTCGTGATCTATCACCCCGACGTGAACATGCGTTACAAAAGCCTCGGCACACTTTCGGCCGCCACACAGACGACCATCGCAGCAGACCAACGATTCAAGCTGCCAAAAATTGAGAGTCTTGGACTCGATGAACTCGACAAGGTCGCAACCGGAACCAAAGATGCCGGGCACGTGCGCTATTTTTCCGGGCCGGAAAAGACGGCGGAGATTGCCGGCTATTCGCCGGTGCGTGTAAACGACTGGACGGTGGTAGCCAGTTCCCCCGAAGCCTATTTCACGGCACCAATCCAGCGCCAGTTTCAAAAAGTCGTGATCACTGTTGTCGTGGTCGGTGCGGTGTTCGCTTTGCTGGGCCTGCTGTTCGCGAGAAGTCTAGTGCGACCGCTGAACTCGCTCATCAACGCGTCGCGCGCACTGAGCCGTGGCGACCATCCGAAGGCCCAGGCTGAAGTCTATTCACGCGATGAAATGGGCCAGCTCGCGGAGACATTTAACTCCATGAGTAAATCGGTCGTTGAGCGCGAACGCGAGCGCGGCATTTTTGGCGCGCTGGTATCTCCCGACGTGCGGGACAAATTACTCGCGGGCAAGCTTCAATTGGGCGGCGAACAGATTCGTGTGGCCGCGCTGTTTTCAGATATCCGCGGCTTTTCGACGATTTCGGAAAAGATGAGTGCGCCCGATATTGTCGCGTTCCTGAATGAATATTTGACTGAAATGACGGAAGCCGTAAAACCCTGGGGTGGTTACGTCAACAATTTTATTGGCGACGCGGTTGTGGTGATTTTTGGCGCACCACTGACAGCGCCGGAAATTGAATATCGCGCAGTCATGGCAGCGTTGGCCATGCGCGTGCGTCTGGAGGCGTTGAACCTGCGTCGCCTCGAAGTCGGCGAAGCGCCGCTTGAAAATGGTATCGGCATTGCAACCGGCAGCGTGGTCGCGGGGCAGATTGGCGCATTGGATCGTTGCATCTATACCGTTATCGGCGATGCGGTTAATGTCGCGGCGCGGCTGGAAGCGCTGACCAAGGATGTCGGCCAACATATCCTGATTAATAACGCGACGTTCATTGGGCTGCGGCATCACCCAGAGATCATTTCTGTGGCCTTGGGCGAGCACAAGGTAAAAGGGCGCACTGAGCCGGTCGTCATACACGCGATTACTGGCGTGAAGGCGGTTCCTGTGGCGGAGGTCGCGCTGCTGCCCGCACCGGTGCCGCCAACCGTATCTTGATGCGAGATCCCCTTGACGCCATCATCATCGGTGGCGGCCATAACGGTCTGGTATGCGCCTGTTACCTCGCGGCCAAAGGGCTTCGCGTGCGGGTGCTGGAGCGCCGACATGTCGTTGGCGGTGCGGCGGTCACTGAAGAATTCCATCCGGGATTTCGCAATTCCACAGCAAGCTACACGGTAAGTTTGCTAAACCCAAAGATTATTGCCGATCTCAATTTGTATGCGCATGGTTTGCGAGTCGTTGAGCGACCGTTCGGCAATTTTTTGCCGCTCGACGACACCCGGTTTCTCAGGGTGGGTGGCAGCCTCGCCGTCACGCAGGCCGAGGTCGCAAAATTTTCCAAACGCGATGCGGAAAATTTGCCCGCCTATTACGCCATGCTTGATCGGGTCGCCGCGGTATTGAAAGACCTGCTTTTGGAAACGCCGCCAAACGTCGGCGGTGGCATTGCCGATCTGTTGCGGGCATGGAAAGTGGGCAAGCGTTTCAAGGCGCTCGAAATGGCGGGACGGCGCGATGTGCTCGATCTGTTCACCAAGAGCGCAGGCGACGTGCTGGACTGCTATTTTGAATCCGATCCCATCAAGGCATGTTTCGGCTTTGATAGCGTGGTGGGTAATTTTGCGTCGCCTTATACACCCGGCTCGGCCTATGTGTTACTGCATCACGTCTTCGGGGAGGTGAACGGCAAGCCCGGCATCTGGGGCCACGCCATTGGCGGGATGGGGGCGATTACGCAGGCGATGGCCAAGGAAGCCACCGCGCGAGGCGTGGAAATTTCGCTCGATAGTCCGGTGGCGCGCGTGCTTGTTCGCGATGGTCGCGCTTGTGGCGTTGTGTTGGAGGACGGCAGCGAAATGTTGTCCAGATGCGTGGTGTCGAATCTGAATCCGAAATTATTGTTTCAACGCTTGGTTGCAACTGACGCCGTCGATGCTGATTTCGGTCAGCGCATCGCTGCATACAAATGTGGATCGGGCACGTTTCGCATGAATGTCGCGCTCTCGGAATTGCCGCGATTTACGTGCTACCCAGAGCCGGGTCCGCATCATGCGTCCGGCATCATCATGGCCCCGACATTGCGTTATATGGAACAGGCATATTTCGACGCGAAGACGTTTGGCTGGTCCAAAAACCCCATTGTGGAAATCCTCATTCCGAGCGTGGTCGATGATTCACTCGCGCCGAAGGACCAGCACGTGGCGAGTTTATTTTGCCAACATGTTGCGCCCACGCTATCGGACAACCGCAGTTGGGATGACCATTGCGAGGAAGTTGCTGATCTGATGATCGCCACGGTGAACGGATTTGCGCCCAATTTCGCCGCCAGCGTGATTGCGCGGCAAATTCATTCGCCGCTCGATCTGGAACGCAAATTCGGCTTGATTGGTGGCGACATATTTCACGGTGCGCTGTCGCTGGATCAGTTGTTCAGCGCGCGGCCAGTGCT
>JANOQY010000558.1:0-2460 GCA_031414995.1 Betaproteobacteria bacterium | reverse complement strand
CCTGCTCGAAGCTGCCGCGACCGGGGGTGATGCGCGCGCACGCGCCTGGCTGCTGGCCAAGCAAATCGAGCAGGAGTCACAAGCGTTTTCTGCCAAGGCGCGTGCGGAAAGTCCTACACGTGGATCGAGCGGAAATCAGATCAGCGACGCGCAGTTTGCGACTATTCGCGAACTTCTTGCGTCGCAGGACCCGACTGTGATCGGCGAGTTTCGCAATATTTTGGCAAGCAATATTGCTGATGGGGCGATCCGTATCGGACCGAACCAGGATGCCATCGATCCTCAATCGTTCCATCACGCAGTGGCACTTGTGGCATGCGATTTCGGTGCGCAGTGCGGGCCGGAATCAACCCAGATGTTGAGTGGCTGTGCCATTAATGCGCGTTGTGAAACCACCAGCCTTTACGATCACACGCTTTATTACGGCGTATCGCCACATGGCGCGCAGCTGGTGGAAAGGTACCGCGAATGGCTCACGCAAATGATCTCTTCGCGCGATTTTACGAATCTCAACTTGGTTCGCCTTCCCGGTGCCAACACCAGCGTGTTCATGTTTGGGGGCGGGCGCCGGTAGGTCCGGGCATTTTGTCGGGCAGCATGCAGATGACAACCGCGAGTAGTTCGTCACCGCGCATTTCACTCGTAATCCCCGCCTACAACGAGGCTAACTGGTTGCCCGCGTTGCTCGATACCGTGGACGTCGCGCGATCAACGTATCGCGGTGGTGCAGATGCCATTGAAGTTATCGTCGCCAATAATGCATCCACAGACGAAACTGCCGCCATTGCGCTGGCAAGAGGATGCCGTGTCGCGCAGATCGAAAAACGCGCCATCGCCGCTGCACGCAACGGTGGTGCCGCTATTGCGAACGGCGAAATCATCTGCTTTATCGACGCCGATTCACGCATTCACGCCGATACCTTCAATGCCATCGACGACACGCTGGCGAGTGGCAAGGTCATCGTTGGCGCGACCGGCGTCAGACCGGATCGCTGGTCGATCGGCATCATTGCTACCTGGCTGATGGCTTTACCGATTGTGTATCTGACGGGTACGGATGCGGGCGTAATCTTTTGTCGGCGTGCTGATTTTGAGACTATCGGCGGCTACGACGAGAGTCTTTTATACGCGGAAGATATTCAGTTGTTGCTCGATTTGAAACGTCTCGGTCGCGCGCGCAGCCAAGGTTTTCGGCGCACCAGCGATGCGATTGCAATCACATCGACACGCAAATTCGACAAGCATGGCGATTGGCACTATTTCACCAAAATGCCGCGCGTGGGTTTCTGGATGATGTTTAATAAAAGTCGCAGCGAGAAATTTACGCGGGCTTATTGGTATGAGGATCGTTAGGCGCCAGTCGCCTCAAACTTACATCGTCTCAATAAACTTCGGACTCATCAATGCCGCTTCCGAACGAGCATGCGGCTCTTTATGCGCCATCAGCCCTTGCACAATTTCCAGCGCAGTCTGATTGCACGGCGGTAGCTCAATATCACTGATCGCCACCGGCGTCACGCGCGAACCCCAGCGGATCAAATGCGCAGACATCGTGAGCCCCGCGCCAAAAGCCGGGATCAACACCAGACAACCCGGTTTCACGCGACCTTCTTCAATCGCCTCCACCAATGCCACCGGTGCCGTCGCCGCACTCATGTTCCCGTACTTGTGGACTGTTAGAAATACTTTGTCCATCGTGGCACCCGCGCGTTTGGCGACGGCCTCGATGATGCGCAAATTGGCCTGATGCGGCACGATCACTTCCACATCATCAATCGTCACGCCCGCCTGCTTCATCACATCAATGCTGCCATCGCTCATGCCAGTGACGGCTTTCTTGAAAATCTCCTGCCCGTCAAAATCCCAGCGCGTATCGCCCTGTTGCACGCCCATATTGTTGTAGAGCCCGCCCATGCCACGTACCCGAAGCGTCTGGCGCGCGTCTGCATAGCACTGAAGTTTTTCGGCAATCACGCCCTCTTCATTTTCTGTCGCCTCAAATACACAGGCCGCGGCGCCATCACCAAACAACACTGACACGTTGCGATTTTGCCAGTCCATGAATTTGGAAATATGCTCAACGCCGATCACCAATATTTTTTTCGCGGCACCTGATTTAATGAACGCAGTCGCCGTGGACATGCCATAAAGAAAACTGGTGCACGCGGTATTCAAATCCATCGCCGCCGCTTTATGCGCGCCCAGTTTCACCTGCAAGCCGGACGCGGAGTTGGGAACGAGTTCGTCAGCGCTACAACTGCCGTAGATGATGAAGTCCAAGTCCTCTGCCTTCATGCCTGCACACGCAAGCGCCCGAACCGCTGCGACGTAGGACATTTCGATACCCGACACGTGCGAGACGCGCCGCTCCTTCATGCCGGTGCGGCTCGTTATCCAGGCGTCGTCAGTCGGCAGGAAAGTGCCGAGGTCGGCGTTGGTGAGAATGGCGGGTGGGAGGCA
>JANOQY010000557.1:0-1914 GCA_031414995.1 Betaproteobacteria bacterium | reverse complement strand
GAATAGAGAAAACGTTGCTTCAAATGTGCGTTGAAGTCGTCAATTAGCCGGGCTTCATGTAGTTATCGAAGTTCTTGATGTAGTTATCCATGTTCTCTTCAAGCATTGCCCGATATTGCGCGATGAAATTTTCGATGCGTGCGGATTTTTCATCGCGCATCTGTTCGCCGGATTGACACCCGGTCGCGCTGACCCACGCGTTGAATCGCGCTGCTGAGTACATCAACGACGCGCTAACCTTGGCGCGCTCGACAGTGCTGCAATGCTCGTTGGCCAAATCGATGAAGGCGTCTGCACGGTTGTAAAATTTGTCATCAATATCTGCGGCGATCATCGGCGGTGCTCCTTGTTTCGTTGTTTTTCAGTCGAGGTCAATCCTATCCCGATTGTAAGTCAGCTTTTGGCTGGCCGCAGTTAGACGCCAGCCGGTTTGTTGCCGATCTGAATGTCATTTAAAATCTTGTCATAATCAAACAATGGTGCGCCGGTCGGTACCGATGTGTTTGTGCCAGTCAGGGTCAATCGGCACAGTCGTCTTAAAACCACAAGCAGGAAGCATGCAGTTGAATTCACCGGTGTCCAGCGGCTCCACTCAGGCGATTCTCGATGAATCGCAGCTTCCTGCCGATGCAGCAACGCGGCGATTGAGGGAGCGCTATATTGCTGCGCGCTTTCTTCAGTTTCCCGAGCCGGCATATGCGCTCAAAAATACATCGAACGTGATGCGATGGGCACGACAACTCCTCGATGACGACCAGCCGAATCTCGCGACGGAATTGCTGCAACTAGCCCTCGAGGAATCCCGTTCGCAAAAACCGATATGGTTGTTTCTGATCGAGCTCGCGTATCTAGGCAATGATCCGGTGACGTTTGGCGAATTAAGCGATTTGTTCAGGCAACGCTTCCCTGGCGCCGACACGCTGCCGGTCATTGATGCCATGGGTAACAAGTTGCTACCCAGTGATCCCCGGTATTTGCATGCGCTGAACGCGGTGATACTGCCCGACTGGAGCACGCCTGAATCGGAGCTGCGCGATGAGCTTCGTCAAAGTAAGCTCCATGCGGCGCTGGTTGATGCCATGGCGTTTCATCAGGCGCGCTGATGCAACGATTCATTACCGTTCGATATTGATATGGCAACCACTCCCACCGGCGGCAATCAAGCCGGACTTCAAGTCACTCGTTATCACTCCGGCATGGCCGACAAACACTCGGCGCTTGAGCAAAGTATGGACAAGGGTAACGTCGTCGACTCGATGCAGGCGATTTCCCGCGGGTTGCGTGAGCTTGAGGAGTTTTCCAGAGCGGATCGGGAGCGGTTTCTTCAGGGCGGGCTGGCGCAAACCAGCGGCGATCAGGCTGTATGCGAGTGGATTGCGGCGCGTTACGATCACCTCGCACGCATTGCCCGCGAAGTCGTGCCCTACCAACTCGCGCCGAATAGCCCTGATGCGACTCGCGTGGCACATGCGTGGGCGCTTGCGATTATGCTGACAGGACATGCGAGTAAGTGGGGAAAGATCGCCGGGCTGAGAACAGACCTTGCTATGCGCGGAAGGCTACATAAATTGTTTGTAACGGCGATCAAAGCCGGGGTTGATGCTTGCATTCTCGACCTGATGGTTGATCGGCGCAGCATTGAAACTACCGTTGAAGCGCTCTACGTTCGTGCCTTGTTGCTGGAGCGTTTCGCGAGCGGTAATTTGCCACCAAGGCGTCTGGAAATCCTCGACAGTTGGCTCCTGGAATGGATGGGTGCGTTGTGGCTTAGTCGTGAGCCAATTAAAGCAGGCCCATCTTTGGCGGTGGACACGCGTAATGCCAATCTTGGCCTGACACGTTTTGTGCCCGGCGAGCGCGCAGATTTTTTTCTTGGGTTAAGACCGTTGCAACGGCAATTAGAGCGTGCGGTAA
>JANOQY010000556.1:0-2396 GCA_031414995.1 Betaproteobacteria bacterium | reverse complement strand
CGTCAACTTGACGACATCGCCCGGATAAATCCAGTGAGGATTCTTGATCTGCTCACGGTTCATGTTCCAGATTTCCGGCCAACGCCACGGTTCTTTCAAAAACCGTCCTGAAATATCCCAGAGGGTATCGCCCTTAACGACCACATAAGTCGGCGGTGCATCGACCGCCAGCTGGATTGGCGCCGTCGCTTTTCTGGTGCCTGTTTTTTTGGCGTTTGGGGTGTTTTCGGCTGCACTTGACTCCGCTTTTGCGCCCGGACTTGCCTGACTCCAACTAATTTGGGGAACAAAGTTGGCCAACGCGAGGACAAATACGAGTGTGAGCTTGCTTTTCTTCATGGCGGGTCTCACTTTTGTGGGGGCAAATCAGATTGTAGGACGGGCAACTCGAACCCGGGACGCATCAACCAAATTTGCCATATGCGACGACTTCTACTAGACTTGTAAGTCAGTAAAGCGCCACAAACTTAAAGTCGTTCCTCAAGATTCTGCACCTAATTTATTCAATTCGCAAGCAATTATGGCCATTTTGGATGTTGTAACCTACCCCGATCCCCGTCTGACCCGCATTGCGGAGCCAGTCAAGATTATCGACAACAAAATCAAGAAGTTGGTCGATGATATGGTGGAAACCATGTATGAAGCGCCCGGTGTTGGCCTCGCGGCCACTCAAGTGGGCGAATTGAAGCGTCTCATGGTGATTGATGTCTCTGAAGAGAAGAATCAACTCCGGGTTTTCATCAACCCCGAAATCATCAAGAAAGAGGGCACAGCCGTCAACGAAGAGGGTTGTTTGTCGGTTCCCGGCTTCTACGACAAGGTTGAACGTGCAGAAACGGTGATGGTAACCGCGCTGGACCGCGACGGTCAGCGTTTCACGATCAACGCATCCGGATTGCTCGCCGTCTGCATTCAACATGAGATTGACCATCTGGACGGCCATGTCTTCGTTGAATACCTTTCGCCACTGAAGGCAAATCGTATTAAAAACAAATTGATCAAGCGCCAGCGAGAGCTTGAACGCGATTCCGAGATGGAAGCCCCCCGTCGGCGCGTCGCGGTTTCTGCCCGCGCCTAGTTCCGCCTTTCCGGACCAATGGAAACGCCGGCTGTTGAAGTCGGCGTTTTTGTTTCTGCCTATGTTTCTGCATACTCATGAAAATTATTTTTGCCGGTACGCCTCCCTTTGCCGCTGCCGCGCTCGCAGCGCTGCATGCTGCCGGACATCAAATCGTGCTGGTACTCACGCAACCAGACAGACCTGCCGGGCGTGGCCTGAAATTGAGGCCCAGCGAGGTAGCCGAGCAAGCCACAGAGTTAGGATTGACGCTTTTAAAACCAGCGTCGCTCAGAAATGAAGATGTTCAAGCGACATTGCGCGACGTTGCCCCGGATGCAATGGTCGTCGCAGCGTATGGCCTGATGCTGCCGCAGCCGGTTCTGGATATTCCGAGATATGGCTGCATCAACATACACGGCTCTCTGCTGCCAAGATGGCGTGGTGCCGCGCCGATTCAGCGCGCAATTGAAGCTGGCGACATCGAGACCGGTATCGCGATCATGCAAATGGACGCGGGACTCGATACTGGCCCTGTATTGCTCACAAGAGCCTGTCCCATCCTGCCTGAAGACACTAGCGGGACCTTGTTTGATCGATTGACCGCCATGTCGATGGTCGCAATTGTCGATGCGATGGCAATGCTGCCGTCGCTTCAAGCTGTCGCCCAGCCTATGGAAGGCATCAGCTATGCGAAGAAAATTGACAAGGCTGAAGCACAAATCGACTGGACGCTACCTGCAGAGGTCATTGAACGGCGGTTGCGCGCGTTTGACCCTACACCTGGCTGCGAGACCTCGCTCGACGGGGAAAAGCTCAAAATCTGGCGTGCCGCAGTGAAACCATCGCCTTACGGCACCACAATATCCCCCGGCACCATCATCGAAGCATCCCGGGACCAACTCACGGTACAGTGTGGCGTTGGCGCGTTGGGCCTCATCACGGTGCAAAAGCCCGGTGGTAGGCGCATGGCCATCGCGGATTTTCTTCGCGGCTCAACATTACAAACTGGATGGCGCTTCAAATGAACACAGAAACGGTTCCAAAACCCACAGGCATGATTGCGGTTCAGGCTGCGAGCGCTGAGGTCGTGGGCAAAGTGCTTTCCGGTAAAAACCTTGATCGCGTGCTCGAAGCGGTCCTTGCCAAACTCGCCAAAGAAATCAAACTCAGCCCAAATGAGCGCTCCGCGATCCACTCCATTTCTTTCGATACGCTCAGACACTGCGGACTACTTTCTGCACAACTCGACCTGCTGCTCACCCAGCCAATCAACGACCCGCCGGTCAAACATTTGCTGTTGATTGCGCTCTCGCAACTTCAGTTTTCAAAGGCGGCA
>JANOQY010000555.1:0-6070 GCA_031414995.1 Betaproteobacteria bacterium | reverse complement strand
AATACTTCAGTGAGCGTATTAACCGCATCCGCCAAATGCGCTTTCGCTTCTTTGCTCATCGGCTTAGCCATTGCGCCGCGAATTTGCGCCACTAACTGCACCGCATTCTCGCGTTGCAGGCTGCCCACATCGGCGGGCGTGCGCGCACCCGGGCGCAAGAGCGCGTTGGCGATGCGTTTCACGTGTTCGCGTTGCAGGTTACGGCGCATGATGCGAATCTCGGCACCGGTGCGCAGCTCACTCCAGATCGCCGCTTGCAGAATGTCGTAGAGCTCGGAAAGCTTTAACAGTCGCGTACCGTCGGAAACTTTCTCGGCTGAATTGAGCAGTCTGGCGGCGACTTGATCATTCATCAAATAATCAAGCACCGATGTCTGCACGTTCAGCACTGATGAGCCGATGGAGAAATCCGGGTTTGCCGGTCGCTCGAAATGGTCCATGCCGATGCGGCTCAGGAATTCGGGCTTGAAGCGAAAGCTGGTCGTGTCGAATAAATCTCTGGTGAGCAAACTCAACGCCTCCCGCTGCCGCGCAGCCGGCGTCGGTTCGTACAGCGGCCGACTGCTGCCGGCGCGATCGCGAAAGTGCGCCACCCCGCCGACGTATTTCGCCGCCAGCGGCGCGACTCTGGCGAGCTCGCCGAAACCGTACTGGAGTGTCATCGCCAGCTTCTCGTAGCTTTCGCCGGGCTTCAGTTTGCGATTCTGCGCACGGTCCCACATCTCGCGGTTGAGCGCCATACGCCGTTTGTAATATTCGATCGGGTCGCTGCCGATATCGAAGCGATTCACGTCAGGATCGATGCCGATTGAGGTCTGGCTGCCGCCGGCGTCATCATCGGTGCCATAGGCGAGTGCGGGTTCGGTGGAACGCGCGGCGATCTTTTCCAATTCCGCTGCCTCGCGCGAGGGCTCGATCTCGCGGTATGCATATTCGATGGCCCAATAATCATACGGTCCAAGCGTGGTGTTGATCATGTCGCCTTGCTTGATGCCAATGGGCGCGACGTTGAAGGCAAGATATTCCATGATCGACCCGGCCATGCCGTTTTTGCGTGTGAATTCAGGGTCTTCGAGTTGCTTCAACGAATAGATTGATGAGCTGCGGAAATTGTGGCGCAGCCCGAGAGTGTGGCCGACTTCATGCATCACATTGCGCCGCAAACTTGCCTGCGCCAATGCCTCTGCCTCGGGGCTGTCGGGTTCCATACCGCGTGCTTCCAGCAGTTCCATCGTGTATTGAAAATCATGTGCGCTGTGTTCGGCGTGATCACAGATGAGAGTCGCGGCATGGTCGCCGCCAGATTGCGTGCTGAACGTTTCAGCCTTGCCCATCTCCTCGCGCGCAAGGCGGCGGCCCAGGCGCGTGAAGCCGTCTCCGGTGGCAATATCGGCATCGAGAATCTCGCCGGTGCGCGGGTCCATGTGCGAAGGGCCAATCGCGAAGCCCACGTCTGCACCCGTGAACCAGCGAATCGAGGCGTGGCGTGAATCCATCGTGTCAAAGTCGTCTTTGTCGGTTTGCTGCTTTACGACGATGGCGTTTTTGAAGCCAATTTTTTCAAATGCCTTGTTCCACTCCAGCACGCCTTCCGCCACGGCGTTGCGGAATTTTTGCGGGATGCCCTTGTCGAGCCAGTAAACGATGGCCTGCTTTGGTTCAGATAACGCAGCAGCAGGATCGCTCTTCTCCAAACGCCAGCGTTTGAGAACGTGTGAGCGACGTTTGACGACGGCGTCATCGGTGTAATCGACGCGCGAAGATACAAAGTGCCCGATGCGTTCGTCGGCCACGCGGGTGCGCATCGGCTCGGTCGGCAGCTCGGCGAAGTTATAGTAAAAGCCGACGAATAAACTGCGCGGATCGGGCGTGGCAGTCGGTGGCAGCGTCGGTGGGACGGGCGATGGCGTGAGTGGCGGCGCTGATAATTTGGGCACCGAGAAATGCGCATCGACGTGAATCCCGGTGAGCGCTGCGGAATTGTTCACGCGACCGAAGCTGGTGTTGCGTACATCCAATGCGAACGGCAATCTAAACGCCGTTTCCAGCCGCGTGAGATAGCCGGGAATATCGGTGAACAGCAGTGCGCTCGCATCGACCAAAATCGCTTTGGATTCAGGATGCGGCGTGGATGCGGCAGCCGCGCTGGCGAGCAAACTATCAGAGAACGATTGCGACACCGAGTGCGCCTGAGGCGTGCCTGGCTGTGCAAAATATTCGGTGTTCTTCGCGATCAATTGCACCTGATTGCCAATGCGACGAAACGACACCAACGCAGAGCGGCCCATCTGGCTGCCATACAAACCGCGCTCGCCGATGCTTTGCGGAATGTTGTAGCTAAAGAAAAACAGCTTGTTGAATTGTTCAGGTTTGATGGACAGCCAAATTTTGTCGTCCTTTTGAAAGAGCGTAAAAAAACCGGCGATCTCTTTGCTGTCCTTGATGATGTCGCGGTATGGGCGCGGAGCCGCGGCAGGAGCCGGCGGCGCGACGGGCGCTGGTGTCGCGATGGTCAGATTGATGGGCGGCGTTGCTGACGAGGTTGTGGCTGGGGGAGTGGGTGCGGGAGTTGGCGCTTGCGCATGCGCGTTAAGCGCCACACTGATCGCGACAGTGAGAGTGTTCAGCAGCAGCGCGCGGCGTAATGGCATTTTATTTGGCATGGCATTCCTTCGATTCGATTTTCGGGATGTCGGATGGATGTCGGATGTTCATAGGCTACACGACCGCCGCGCCGACTTGGTCGAGGCTGCGATTAAGAGAAGATTTTAATTTATTAAACTCTAGAACTGGCGGGGGTTGTGGCGGCATTTCGGCCATAAAGCCGCACCAGTGCTAGAGTTTGTTAATCTTCTGCTGTCGCGCGTGTAGCTCTTCGAAAGTCGTCCATCAAAGCCCGCCGCGCCCCTCTTTCGCGTGGAAGGCCTGCGCGGTATCCCACGCCACATTTTGCAGAAATGTAGCAACATCGGCTGGCAGGCCGGCGGTGTATTTCAATCCTTTCGGGTTGGTTTTGTAGACCGAAGCAACGACGGTGCATGCCGCCAGATACGTACCCATCAAACTGGGGTGACGCTTGTCTGCCACATAAAGATTCAGGTCAGGACGGGCGGCGATGGCGTTGGCGAATGCCAGGCCTGCGGGCACCACGAGGGCATTGTTCTGTTTGCCTGCCTTCACATATTCGGCGGCGAGTTGCGCCGTCATTTCCGGTTTGTCTTGATAGGCCCACGACATAAACAGGATCGGCGCGGCACCATATTTGCGAGCGGTGGCGCTGTGTTTTGCGGCGTATTCGTAGAAGATCGATTGCAGCTTTGGATGAATCGGGCACTGGCTGCAATCCATCATCATCACGCCGTCAAACGGCTTGTCGAAGGTATTGAATTTGACTTCGTTGTCGCCGACGAAGGAGTAGCTTGCGACACCGCCCGGTTTGAAGTATGCATCGACGTCATGCCAATTGATGCCGGAACCGCTAATGGTTGCCGACGTGTCGCGGAAGCCTTTTACGCCGGCCGCCGACATGAGTCCGCGCACCTGGACGTGCATGGAATTGTTGTAATAGAAGAAACTGTTGCCGACCCAGAGCAGGTGCTTGACCTCGGTCGACACACTCAGTGGTGCGGTGGCGACCGGGGCCGTGGTACATGCTGTGAGAGCGGCGACAGCGGCGAACGAGAACATGATTGAGCGAATTTTCATGGGACCTCCGTATATTTTTGATTGTTGTCTGAAATGCTTTTCAACTCGAAATAGTGTTTGCTAAGCCTTGTGATAAATCTCCGCGCCCTTCTTCACAAACTCCACCGCCTTCACTTCCATCCCCTTCTTCAGCGCATCTTCATCGCTGATCCCTTGCGCTTTCGCGAAGTCGCGCACGTCCTGCGAGATTTTCATTGAGCAGAAATGCGGTCCGCACATCGAGCAAAAGTGCGCGAGCTTGGCACCTTCCTGCGGCAGTGTTTCATCATGGAATTCCTTGGCTTTTTCCGGGTCAAGTCCCAGATTGAATTGATCGTCCCAGCGGAATTCAAACCTCGCCTTGGATAAGGCGTTGTCACGAATCTGCGCCCCGGGATGGCCCTTGGCGAGGTCGGCTGCGTGGGCGGCGATCTTGTATGCCATGATGCCGTCCTTCACGTCGTTCTTATCCGGCAAACCGAGATGCTCTTTCGGCGTGACGTAGCAAAGCATGGCGGTGCCGTACCAGCCGATCATCGCGGCACCGATGGCCGAGGTGATGTGGTCGTAGCCAGGCGCGATGTCGGTCGTGAGTGGGCCGAGCGTGTAGAACGGTGCTTCGTGGCAGTACTTCAACTGCAGATCCATGTTCTCCTTGATGAGGTGCATCGGCACGTGGCCGGGACCCTCGATCATGGTTTGTACGTCGTGCTGCCACGCTACTTTCGTGAGCTCGCCGAGTGTTTTCAACTCGCCGATCTGCGCTTCATCGTTTGCGTCATAGCCTGAGCCGGGACGCAGTCCATCGCCCAGTGAAAACGAGACGTCGTAGGCCTTCATGATTTCGCAGATGTCTTCGAAGTGTGTGTACAGGAACGATTCCGTGTGATGCGCAAGACACCACTTGGCCATGATCGAGCCGCCACGCGAAACGATGCCCGTCATGCGGTTGGCGGTCATCGGGATGTAGCGCAGCAATACGCCGGCGTGAATAGTGAAGTAGTCCACGCCCTGTTCGGCCTGCTCGATCAGCGTGTCTTTGAAAATTTCCCACGTCAGGTCTTCGGCCTTGCCGTTTACTTTTTCCAGTGCCTGATAAATCGGCACTGTGCCAATTGGCACGGGGGAGTTACGTATGATCCATTCGCGGGTTTCGTGAATATTCTTGCCGGTGGAAAGGTCCATCACGGTGTCGCCGCCCCAGCGGGTTGACCATGTCATTTTTTCCACTTCTTCGTGGATCGATGAGGTCAGCGCGGAATTGCCGATGTTGGCGTTGATCTTCACCAGGAAATTGCGACCGATGATCATCGGTTCCGATTCCGGGTGATTGATGTTGGCGGGGATGATGGCGCGGCCGCGGGCGACTTCATCGCGGACGAATTCGGGTGTCATCATTTTCGGGATCGATGCGCCGAACGATTCGCCGGGATGTTGTTTCGTAATCAGCTCGGATAAGCCATCGCGACGCTGGTTTTCGCGGATGGCGATGTACTCCATCTCTGGCGTGATGATGCCTTTGCGGGCGTAGTGCATTTGCGAAACGTTTGCGCCGGATTTGGCACGACGCGGATGACGCTTTAGATTGAAACGCATATCGGCAAGCTTGGGGTCGTGCAGGCGTGCGAGACCGTATTGCGAGGTGATGCCAGCCAGTAATTCGGTATCGTTACGCTCTGTGATCCACTTTTCGCGCAGTGGTGCGAGACCGGAGCGGATATCGATTTTCACATTCGGGTCGGTGTAGGGCCCCGAGGTGTCATAAACATAGATTGGCGGGTTCTTCTCTCCGCCCATGCCGGTCGGCGTGTCACTTTGCGATATTTCGCGCATCGGCACCTGAATATCGGCGCGGCTGCCTTGCACGTAAATTTTGCGCGAATTGGGCAGCGGCTGGACGGCGGCCTCATCTACGTGCGCGGTGGATTCAAGAAATTTTGTGGGATTTAGAACGGCATTCATGGTCAAACTCCTCATAGGCTGGGAGCGCTGAACCAGAAACAGGCCGATTCACGCTCCCTACGCCGGTGTTATCCGGATCAGGTTCAAAGGGTTTATCTCATCCGCCCCACTGTTCTAGCGATGCGCTACTCGCATTGCAAAAAAAGCGGCACGGAACCCCTGCGTACGAGCGACAACTTAACCCAATTTGCGCTCCACGGCAATGCGCGGCGACACGGCGCGCATGAATGAAGTGTCCGAATAATGCAGCTATCCAGACGAGTAGCATCGTTTATGCATTCAGTTTTGCCCACGCCAATGGCTTGACGATTGCGACAGCCCGGCGTATCTTAATGACCATGCGGTCAGTAATAATTTCCCATGTCAGTCACCTCTAAAATTATCGAGCCCCGCTGGGGACGGCGAAAAGATGCCCGCCCCGGTG
>JANOQY010000554.1:0-1942 GCA_031414995.1 Betaproteobacteria bacterium | reverse complement strand
TTGTCGCGAGGACTGCCGGTCAGCTTCGTCGGCATCGACAACTATGCAGCGGCGCTGTCCGACAGCATGTTCTGGCGCGCCGTGAAAAACACCCTCATCATCACCTTCGTCACCGTGCCGGGCGCGCTGGTGGTGGGGCTCGGCCTGGCCATGCTGGCTAATATGCCGTTCCGATTTCGCGGGCCGATCCGTCTAGCCCTATTGCTGCCGTGGGCGCTACCGCTGGCGTTTGTGGGTTTGATTTTCGCGTGGTTTTTTCATAGCGAGTACGGCATCATCAACGACATCATTCGTCGCTTCGGTGGTGAACCGCAGATCTGGTTCAATTCGCCGGGACTGACCATGATGGCGATCTGCATCGCCACCATCTGGAAAACATCTTCCTTTATGGCACTTATCCTGCTTGCGGGCTTGCAGACGATTCCGGCTTCGCTTTACGAAGCAGCCGAAGTCGATGGCGCATCGAAATGGACCCAATTCATTGAGATCACGTTGCCGCTACTGGTGCCGTCGATGCTGGTCGCATTGATCTTCCGCACACTCACGGCCATCCAGTCGTTCGATATTCCCTTCAGCATGCCCGGCCCCGGCGAGGAAGCGCAGACGCTGGCCATGTATATCCAGCTCAATACCGTTGACTACCTCGATCTCGGCTACGGCTCAACACTCGCGGTATTCATGTTTTTGTTGTCGATGGCAACCACCTTCGTTTATTTGCGTTACGTGCGCGGAGATAAAGAGTGAACAACCTGTTTACCGCCAAACGCCTGCGCTGGTTCGCCGCCGCGATCGTGCTGTTCAACGGATTTTTCCCTGCCGTGTGGATTCTGTTCACCTCGTTCAAGAATGAAGTCGAGCTCACCGCCAAGCCCATCACGTACTGGCCGCAGAATCCGGTGTTAGCCAATTACATCGCCGCTTTCCGCGATCAACCGCTGCCGGGCTACCTGCTAAACAGCGCCATCGTCGCCTGCCTGTCGATGTTACTGGCGCTCTTTATCAGCACGCTCGCGGCCTATGCGATTGCAAGGCTCAATCTCAAGCGGCGTAATCTGATTCTCACCGGCATCATCGCTGTGTCGATGTTCCCGCTGGTGACGTTGATGGTGCCGCTGTTCGAGATCATGCGCGGGTTGAACTTGCTCAATAGCTACACCGCGCTGGTGCTGCCTTACACCGTGCTGAACCTGCCCATTTGCACGCTGATACTGGTGAGTTTCTTTCAGGATATTCCGCGCGACATCGAAAACGCGGCGATGATCGACGGCTGCACGCGCCTCAGCGCGCTGTGGCACGTGGTGATGCCGTTGGCCGCACCGGGCGTGTTCACGGCAGGCATCCTCGCGTTTGTGAATGCGTGGGACGAATTTTTATTGTCGATGTCGATGAACGCGGCGGTAGCCTATCGAACACTGCCGGTTGGCATCCAGATGTATCAGGGGGAATTCTCATTTCCATGGCCGACCATTTCGGCAGCATTGGTGATCGCACTGATACCGGTTGTGACGGTAATTTTGATTTTTCAGGAGCGGGTGGTGAGTGGGTTGACCTCCGGTGGCCTTAAAGGATAGTAAACACTAGCACTGGAGCGC
Organism: Betaproteobacteria bacterium; assembly: GCA_031414995.1. Lineage (GTDB taxonomy): Bacteria > Pseudomonadota > Gammaproteobacteria > Burkholderiales > Usitatibacteraceae > UKL13-2. The sequence goes on along the minus strand of JANOQY010000554.1, from coordinate 350 downwards.
CTCCCAGGCATAAAATGCCCTGGAAAGCCCGCCAATATTGGACTTTGATTAATTTTCGCGACGTAGCGGACATAATTTACCCAAGGAGTGGACACTTGTCCTCCGACGAATTCCATCAAAGCAACTTTCAGCGCCTGAGCGATGTGCGCTTTGTATCGGCTGATAAGAGCTGTGCGCGTTTCGATGTCGATGGCATCGCGCTGTACGTAGTTGCGCACGCGGCAGACACACTGCGCTTCACCTTTGGGCAATCGCAGCTTCCTGATTACGGCTTGTTGCAGCAAACCGTTGCGGAAGGCACGCTGACAGTCGCGCCACAAGGCGAAGGCTGGCGCGTCGCCAGTGGCGAC
>JANOQY010000553.1:0-1980 GCA_031414995.1 Betaproteobacteria bacterium | reverse complement strand
GTATCCACGGCGCATCATCAATATTCACCCGTCACTGCTGCCCGCATTTCCCGGCCTGCACACGCACCGTCAGGCGCTGGCGGCGGGGGTAAAAATTCACGGCACCACGGTGCACTTCGTCACGCCGCAGCTCGATCACGGACCGATCATCGTTCAGGCGGCGGTGCCGGTGCTGCCGGTCGATGATGAAGGCACGCTCGCCAAACGTGTGCTTGCGCAGGAGCACCGAATCTACCCGCAGGCACTGCGTTGGCTTGCCGAGGACAGGGTCGTGTTCAGCGCCAACGATGTCGTCGAAATTCGAGGGTTGAACGTTTCTTCAAGGGTTGAGGATCAACATTTCCTCGTACCGAAAGAATAGCGTTATGTTGCGTTTGTGGTTTCCATTCCGAATGAAAAGTCGGCCCGCGATTTTTATGATGGCGACACTACTCGTTGCCGTCGCGACATTCGCCTCAGTGGCAATTGCGGCCGACACCACGCCGACGTTGGTGAAATCGACTTACAAGGTTTACAAAGCTGGCGTCTTGATCGGCACCATCGAAGAGCAGTTCAGCCGCGACGGTAACAACTACAAACTCATTTCCGACACCGAAACCGCCGGGCCGCTACGCTTGTTCCTGCGCGACCAACTCAAGGTAACGTCAGAAGGCACGATAGATGCTGGCGGCCTCAAACCAAACAGCTACCACTTCACGCGCCGCGATAACCAAAAGAAAAATATTTCGGCGGTGTTCGATTGGAACAAACGTCAGATCGTGTCGCACCACGACGACGAAGATGAAATATTTGACTTGCCTGCCAGCACGCAGGATCGCGTTTCAGCGATGTATCAATTCATGTTCAATGTCCCACGCACGGCCGAGGTAAGCCTGTGGATGAGCCAGGGCAAGAAAGCGGAACTATATCGCTACCGCAAAATGGGCGCGCCGACATTACTGATCAACAAGGAAAGCATTCCCACCGTCTACTACGCTCGTGAGGCTGCGGTAGGCGAATCCAAAGTACACCTGTGGCTGGGCACGGGTAAGGATAAATATTATCTGCCGGTAAAAATCATATTCGAGGATGAGCACGGCGCTTCTCTCGAACAGATACTTGTGTCGCTGCGCACCGAGCACGGTGTTAAAGGCTAACCGGGCTTGTATGCGCTCACGACAAGTAGAGGGAAATGCCGACGGCGACAGTTCCTAAAAGCCAAATTAATCGCCACGTCTTTTTCCATGCCGCAATTGGGGCCGAAGCGTACGGCCCTGCATCACGCTCTCTAATCCACTCAATACCGCCGAGGTGCACCATTGCCACGTAGAGTACGGTAAGCGCAAGCCATGTATAGAAGAATTCCATCCCGCAAATATAGCAGGCAATAAAAAAGCCGCTGGTTAGGCGGCTTGTTTATTTACCGTGCTTGCGGTCAAGGGATACATGCCGATTTCTCGTCCACGAACCGCACCAACGCTTGGGTTTATGCCTCGGAGCCGCCTGTGTACTCGAGGAACTTCTCCGGCGCGACGCGAAGCGCTGCACCGGTCGGGCAAGAACGAACGCAGGCTGGGCCGCCAGCTTGATCCTTGCACATATCGCATTTGACGGCCTTCTTGAGCAGCGTTTTATCTTTGCTCTTTTTGTGCACGCCAGGCTCTTCGCCCAAACCGAACATGAGCCAGGACATCAGTGATGGCTTGCTCTTCTTCGGTTCCAACGGTGCCAATTGGATCACACCATATGGACAGTTACGTTCGCAATTGCCGCAACCGATACAGGTGCTGGAAATAAACACTTCACCATTGGGTGAGCGCTTGATGGCATCAGGTGGGCAATCCTTCATGCAGTGCGGGTGTTCGCAGTGGCGGCAGGAAGTCGGCACGTGAATCTGTGCGAATGTGGGACCGGCTTCACGATTGAGGCGCGATGTGCCGTCATGCGTTTCCGCACAGGCTTTCTCGCAGTTATTGCAACGAACGCATAACGCCTCATCGA
>JANOQY010000552.1:0-1577 GCA_031414995.1 Betaproteobacteria bacterium | reverse complement strand
GTCGATGTTGTGCCAAAACACGTCAAGCAATTTTTCGTATGTGACTTTTGACGGGTCGTACACAACCTGCACGACCTCGGTGTGACCCGTCCTGCCGGCGGAAACCTCCTGATAAGTCGGGTCTTTTTTGGTGCCGCCGATATAGCCAGAGGTCGTTGAAATCACGCCATCGAGAACATCGAACGGACCTTCCATGCACCAGAAGCATCCGCCGGCAAATGTGGCAACGGCCGTAACTGCCGGTTTCACCTTGGCGGCCGACACCGTCGATTGTGCCTGGACGAATGCGTAGCCTGACAAGCCGATGACGGCCACCAGGATGCTGCGAGATAAAATCTTTAGCACGGTTTATTCCTCGTAAATATGTTGTTGCGTCATGAGTCGAAATGCGCGGGTCAACCTTGCATTTGATTCGGCGTTGCCGTTCATCGGATACGGCTCGGCGACAGTGTTGGTTTCATCGGTTATGCTGTTCCGTGTATCGCCGCCAGCTTCACTTTCAGACCAAACTCTACCCCAACCGTTCATGCGCACCTATCCATACCGACTCGTCAATGTCTTCGCCGAATCCGTTTTCGGCGGCAATCCCCTCAGCGTATTTGAAACCGGCGAGGGCCTCAGCGACACCGAGATGCAGGCGCTGGCCCTGCAATTCAATCTCTCGGAAACCACCTTTATCCTCCCCTCCGACTGCGCCACCGCGCGGGTAAGAATTTTCACGCCGACCTTTGAAATGGCCTTTGCCGGGCATCCAACGCTGGGTTCTGCACATGTGGTGCGTGCACTGCGCAATGCGGGCGACGAAATTTCACTGGAGATGAAAGCAGGACTGATTCCGGTTACTGCGACCGGCGACCGGTGGACACTGCGTGCCAACGCGCCCACGTTTCGCGATGTCGCGCTATCCACGACGGAATTGGCTGCTGTGCTTGGTTTGGCACCATCCGACTTGTTTCCGCATGCGAGGTGGGTAAACACGGGCTCCGAACAACTCATCATCGCCTTGACCAGCGCAGATGCCGTTCGGCGCACAGCGCCAAAGGCCGATCTCCTGGCCGAAATTGCGAGTGAAGCGGGACGTTCGATGGCCTATGTATTTGCCCCCAATGGCGAGGGCAAACTGCTATCGCGCTTTTTCTTCCTCAAGCATGGCGGCATCGTCGAAGACCCAGGCACAGGTTCTGCCACGGCCAATCTGGGCGGCTGGTACATCGGAACAAGCGCGAGGTTGCCCCTTGAATACAGCATTGATCAGGGGGATGCCGTCAACCGTGCTTGCTGCATCGGCCTGAAAGTCGATGCGAGCAAGCAAATATTTGTGAGCGGGCGCGTCATCGAAATTGGTCGCGGCAGCGTCACGCTACCGTAGTGTCGACCAATGAATGTCCTTGAAACCGCGCGCCTGCAGTTACGTCGGCTCAGTGTGGATGACGCACCCTTTGTCCTCGAACTCCTGAATGACCCGGCGTGGTTGCGATTTATCGGTGATCGTGGCGTACGGACTATTGATGAAGCGGGCAAATACATTTTGAACGGGCCTGTTGCCATGTATGCGCGGCTGGGCTTCGGCCTCTACC
>JANOQY010000551.1:0-5775 GCA_031414995.1 Betaproteobacteria bacterium | reverse complement strand
GGTAAATCGTTTCGTTTTCGTATGGACGTGACGTTAAGGATTCAGGTCGAGGCGGTTGCGAAGGGTAATTAGCTACCACCCCGCATTTCATCCGAAGGGTTCTGCAATTCGTCGCCTGCCGCTCCTCTGCAGGGCTGATCGCGCGTAATGTGAGTCGATCAAACCCGATAACCCGCAAGGAGAATTCATCATGAACATGCGCTCGATTGCTTTGTGCTGTGTGTTGGCATCCGCCGTTTCTTTCCCAGCGCTCGCCGGATCTTTCAGTGCGGGTCTCAATATTTCCGAGGAAGTCGCGCCAGAGAAAACCGGCATGCGCGTCTACCCCGGCGCGGCGCTGGTGGTAAAGAAATCAGGCAACGACGATTCCGTCAATATCCAGTTCGCCTTTGGTGAGTATGGCCTGAAGGTCGTTGTTGCCAAACTCCGCTCAGCCGATTCCACGACCAAGGTCGCCCAGTTTTATCGCGACGAACTCACGCAGTTTGGCAATGTGCTCGATTGCAGCGACGCTAGTGTGGTTGAGGCCACGCGCGCCCGAGAGAAGAAATCAAAGGCCCTGACTTGTGACCGCGAAAAGTCGCGCAAAGGCGCGGTGATCTTTAAAGCTGGGGTGAAGGATGATCAGCACATCGTGGAAATAAAACCGAGCGGTGATGGCAGTGAATTTTCGCTGGTGCACGTAAAGGTGCGCAGTCCGGAATAGTTTGCGATCGGGTGTTCTCGCGGGGTGTCATTTCGAACCCGGCTTTATCGGGTGAGAAATCTGCTTTTCTTTGGGCGGTAAAGCAACAGCGGATTTCTCGCGTTGCTCGAAATGACATTTCTTTTTATCACTTGCCCAACTGCGCGCGAATAGCCTCAACGCGTTTACGGTTCACATCAAAATCACGAACACCCAGTCGTGATGCCGAGCGCACCTGAATCACGCCCGCTTTTTCATCGAGCGCGAACTCCACATCGTCAACATAGCCCATCCCGGCGCTTTTGAATTCGGCGTAGAGGTAGTTGGCGTTTTCGTTTACCACCGTCGCGCGCGGGTTGGCTTTGACGATAGCCGCCAGTTTTTTCCAAGCATCCGCACTGCTGCCGCTGTAGCTGATGGGCGCGATAAAGTGTTTGTCGTCGCTCTTGTCGACCGTGGACGAAACACAATTAGGCTTCCAGCTTGGCGGTGCGAATTTTCCGGCGTTAATGCCGAGATTGGTGGGGCGTGAGCCGCTGAAAAGTCCCATGGGTTGTCCTCCAAAATATTCGATGGCGATCACAACGCCCGCCAATGTGACCAGCGCAAGCAATGCGTAAGCAAAACGTTTAAGTAAAGTTTTCATTGCTTTATTTTAGCCTATCAATACGCAAGCTAACGTCGATATGGCATCAGGACATCAATGTTTTCACGCCGTCCGGTGTGCGAAAGTAGGCGCACATCGTCATGCCGGAATAGGGCGGCGTTGGCGTTACTTTCATGGCGTGCTCCACACCCAGTTCGCTAAACAGGTAGGCCACCTTGGCGGGATTTGGGTGGGCCGCCTCCATCCATTCGAAACGGCAACCTAAGTCTGGCAAGCGCTCGCAGGGATGAACTGGGCTATCCCACTGAATCAGATTGGGAATGAGTCCGGCTTCGACCGGATAGCCGTCGTCAGGAATCGTGATGCGCCATTTGAAATCATTGCGCTCCATCGCATGCACGCCGCCCAGCAAGCCTGATGTTTTTGCGGCAAGGGTTTCAATCTCGGTCGTGCGCGCCACCCAGCCCAGCAGGCGCGGCTTGGTCGCGATGCGTTCACGCACATCGGCTGTGTCCAAACCAAACCAGCGCTTCATAAAAGGCGGCTGGCTGGCGGGATCAATGGCGATCAACTCAAGGTAGCAGGATGGTCCGAGCGAGAGCAAACGGTTGTGGGTGCCCATGCGCGCAAGGGCACCAACCGGCGACAACGCGGTACCAAAAAAGCGCTCCAGCCAGGCAGAACCTTTGGCAAGGTCTGACGTGCCCAGCACGAGATGATCGAGCATCGTTGCCACTTAGCTGGGTGGGCGGCGCGGCCCTCTACCTTCGCCGTCGGCGTTCCCAGCGCGAGAAAACCGGCGCTGAACCGACAATTGCACCGTCACGACCATCCATGCAAGCACTACGCCCACCGTATCGGCGACCATGTCCAGCCACTCAAACGCACGATAGGAAGTCATGCCCTGCAGCACCTCGATTAACGCGCCCATCACGATAAAAACAATCGCGAGCTTCAAGCGCGGAACAGGCAGTATCACCCACTGGCCCCAGACAAACATGCAGGCAAAATAAGCGAGGGCGTGGTGCCATTTATCGTTGCCCGGGACGGACGGTACGGCCACACCGGGAAGAAACGAAAGTATCCAGATGCTGATGACAACGATCACACTGGCGTAGCGGAAAAGGCGCGGTAGGGACATGGCAATATTGTAGTGGGAATGCGTGCGGTGACGAGCGCTGCTTTGCAGGATTCTCCCAGACAACTAGCCAATTGCAGATTCGATGACGAAATGTGTGGCCAGCGCAACGGCGATCAGCGCCAGCAGAAAATTGAGCCACACACCCAGATTGGTCCAGTAGGCGTTTGGTATTTCCTGCGCACCCAGCCCGCGAATCACGCGCCGATATTGTAGCGAGGCAAGCACCGCCACCAACGCGCTGACCAGTAGTAATCCAACACCCAGCCATAGCGAGAATCCACGCTGGGAAAGGCTGAGCGGCTGGTTGTTGACCATGCGCAGGAACAGGCCAAAGCGCTCGACCACGAAGCCAAACCCCATCAACGCAATGGCGCTGCGCTGCCAGGCGAGCAGGGTGCGTTCGGCGGCAAACAATACGCGTGGATCGTCTAGATATGACATCGTTATTTCCTCATATTGCGTTGTGCCAGCCCACCTGCAAGCATGGCAAGGACAAAGACAACGGCTTCCGGCTTCAAGCTGCCGACCGCCACCAGCGCCGGGCCTGGGCAGTATCCCGCCAGCGCCCAGCCTGCGCCGAACACGGCAGCGCCAATCAGCAGTGGCTTGTCGATGCTGGTCGCAGTCGGCCATTGAAACTGCGTTTCCAGCAGCGGCGCGCTGCGTTTTTGTGCGATGGCGTAGAGAATCCACGTGACAATCACGCCGCTGCCCAGCACCGCCATCAATTGGGGTCGCCAGTTGCCGAACACGTCGAGGAAACCTTTCACGTTCGCTGGGTCCGTCATCCCGGACACAATCAGACCAAGTCCAAACAGGAGACCCATCGCCAGTGCCGCGAGTGTGGGAAGCAATGTGCCCATTATATTGCCCCCGAAAAACGCATTGCCGCAGTCACCAGCATGCCGGTACCGAGGAAAACCAGCACCGCCAGCAACGAGCGCAGACTCAGCCGCGCTAATCCGCAGACCCCGTGCCCGGACGTGCAACCATTACCCATGCGGGTGCCAAAGCCGACCAAAAGTCCGGCGAGGATCACAACGGAGTAACCACTGAGGCTCGTGTCCGCAGCGGGCACGACAACAGGGGCCTGCCAGAAATGCGCTGCCAACCCCGCTGCGACGAGACCGAGCAGGAACGCCCAGCGCCAGTATTCGCGGTTACCCTCGACCACACGGTGAAAGATGCCTGATACACCAGCGAGTCGGCCATCGAGCAGCATGAGTCCGCCACTGGCGAGGCCGATAAGCGCGCCGCCAATGGCGGCGTTGATCCAGGAGGCATCAATCATGGCTCTGTATCTCCAGCGCGGCATTTGGTACGTGCCGCAAAGCGAGCATGCCACCCGTCACGTTAACGACATTTTTATGACCGCGTTTGCGCAAGGCATCTGTTGCCAGTAGCGAGCGCTTTCCGGAACGACAAATCAGATAGAGCGTGCGATGATTCTTCGCGATGCTCGCCAGCTGTGCCAGATCGGTTTCATCGACACGAGCCGCGGCGGGTATTGCATCCATTACAAATTCCGTCTCGTCGCGCAAATCCACCAGTGCGTCGCAGGTTGCGTCGAAGGCCATTTCCAGTTCGTCAGCCATCAACATGGCGGGTACCGTTTCGCCCGATTGCAACGCGCCGCCATGACGATTGGCTGGCACGGCGTGATCGATCAGTTTGGGCGGGGCCAGGTTCAGCGTGGCCATCAAATCGCCAAATGCGGCGCGGTCTTTGCCGACAAAGCGCGGATTGTGGCGCATCTCGTGGCCGATGGTCGAGCTGCCGCGGAACCGGTAATCGTGGCCGGGCCAGACGATGGTGTCCTCGGGTAGCGAGAACAGTTTTCGGGTTACGCCATCGTAGAGCTGATCGCTGCTGCCGTTCTGGAAATCGGTGCGGCCACAGCCTTCAATGAGCAGCGAATCGCCGGTAAAGATATTGTTGTCCCATTGGTACGTGAGGCTGCCCGGCGTGTGACCAGGGGTGACGATAATGTGAATCGCACGCGCGCCCAGCGGCAACACATCGCCTTCGAGAAGCGCACGGTCGTGACCAATTGATTCGCAGGCCGCACCGACCGCCGTGGCCGCACCCAATGTGGTTTTCAGGGCGTTGGCACCAGTTTCGTGATCGGCGTGCACGTGGGTGTCGAGAATCCAGCGCAGATTGAGGCCGTGGCGCGCGAGTTCGGTGAGGTCGCGATGCGCGTGTGCGAGGACCGGGTCGATGATGGCCGCATCGCGCGAGGCTTCATCGGCAATGATGTAGGTATAGGTAGACGAGGGCGCGTCGAACAGTTGAAGAATCATGCGGATTTCCTCTTTCGATAATGACTGCCCGCATTATCCAAAATTGTCGTTGCCTCGTCAGTGACGATTGTTACAGAGGCAGGTTCGCGATCAGCCGGGCGTGCCGCGTGAGAGGCGATCAAGGGCGGCAACGTCTCGCACCTCGATGGCTTCGCGTGATTGCTCAATCCATCGATGTTCGGAAAATCCGCGCATCACGCGCGACACCATTTCGCGTGCCACGCCAAGTTGATCGGCGATGGCCTGGTGGGTGAGCGAGATATGCGGACCCTTTTCGACCAGCAACGCCGCCAGCCGCTGGTCCAGTTTGAGGAAAGCCACTGCTTCCACCGTGAGCACCAGATCGGCCAGACGCGTACTGATGAGGCCAAAGAAAAACCGGCGAAACGCCGGCTCTGCGGCCAGCAGCGCATCGACGGTCTGCGCCGACAGCATGAGCACGGCAACGGGCGTATCGGCATAGCCGGATGCCATCAACGTCGGGTTGGCGAACAGGCTTTCGCTGGAAACGATGCACAGTTCTCCGGCGTGCACGCTGTAGAGCACGATGCTCTTGCCCTGATCCGTTTCGCGAACGACGCGCACACTGCCCGCGAGAAGTAGCGGAAAACCTGCACACGGCTCATCCGGCGAAAATAAGCGGTCACCGGCATTCAGCTCACGGTAGCCGCTGGCCGCAATCACTGCCAACAACCTGTACAGCGAAAACATTGTGCGGAATAAAGAAAAGTATCTGTGCATCATGGGGTTCCGATTTGCGACTTGCGACCCTGCGCGGGCAAATTGATTACGTTGGAATAACTGTCAGTTTTCGCGCTCGACGCGCGCGGCGGCGCGCTTGCTTGAATGACGCGGATTGAGTCGTCAATTGGCAGCGCTTTGGCGCGATACATCGCCTGATCCGCCGCATGAATCAAGCTGTTGGCGTCACTTCCATGATCGGGGAAAACCGTCACGCCGATGCTCGCGCGAATGGGTTGCGTCCATTCGTCCTCGGGCTGGGTAATTCCCAGCCACACGGTCAATCGTTCACCCAGTT
>JANOQY010000550.1:0-19905 GCA_031414995.1 Betaproteobacteria bacterium | reverse complement strand
GCCCGCCAAGGTTTTAAGGATGGCGTTTAGTGGGTCGTTATCGTTGGTCGTGACTGCATAGGCGGAAAACGCTTGCCCCGCTTCGCCTGCGGCAACACCCTCGACGATACGCGCTGGAATGCCGACCACCGTCGCGCCGGGTGGCACTTCTTTCACCACCACAGAATTGGACCCTACCCTGGCACCTGCGCCGACGGTAAAAGGCCCGAGAATCTTCGCGCCTGCGCCGACGGTAACGCCATTGGCCAAGGTTGGATGGCGTTTGCCTTTGTCCCACGAGACACCGCCTAACGTTACGCCGTGATAGAGCGTGCAATCGTCGCCGATTTCGGCGGTCTCACCGATGACAATGCCCATGCCGTGGTCGATGAAAAAACGTCTGCCGATGGTGGCGCCCGGATGAATTTCCACGCCGGTAAAAAAACGCCCGACGTGCGATGCCAGACGACCCAGCCATTTAAGGCCGACGCGCCAAAGCGGACCCGACACCCAGCGATGCAACCAGATGGCGTGCATGCCGGGGTAACACGTCGCCACCTCCAACCAGTTTCGGGCTGCCGGATCGCGGGCGTAAACGCATCGGATATCTTCTTGAAGTCGGGAGAACATGGGGTGAATTGTCGTCTATTTTTAGTAAATTGGGATTGTGTTGCTGCATTCAATCCGGGCGTTTTTGGGCGGCGGCTGATTGCTGACAAGCCGCCAGCCAGCCACGCAGGATCGCGACTTCCTCAGGCTCCATGCGCGCACGGGTGAACAAGCGCCGCATGCGCGTCATAAATCGTTTTGGCTCGTCGGGATTAAGGAATCCGGTCGCAATCGCGGTGGCTTCGAAATGCTTCAAAAATCCTTCCACTTCGCCCACGCTCGCTTGTGCGCGTTCGGTATCCGCCGCAATGCCGAACGCCGCTGCAGTCATCATCACTTCATATGCGGCCACCTGCACCGCTTGCGAAACATTGAGCGACGAATACTCACCATTAGCCGGGATTGCCGACACCAACTGGCAACGATCAACTTCTTCATTGGACAAACACATCGCCTCGTTACCGAAGACGAGTGCGACATCGCCAAAGGCCGCCTCTGATATTGCAATTTCTGCCGCCTCGCGCAACGGCTTGAAGGGATGCGAGAGTTCACGTTTTCTGGCAGTAAAGGCAATCGCAAAACGGACATCGGCAATTGCCTCATCGAACGTCGCAACCACACGCGCGTTCATGAGTACGTCGGTGGCACCCGAGGCGAGCGCGACGGCGTCACGATGGGCGGTAACGTCCGCGATCTTTGGCGCGACCAGCACGAGATTCGTGAGGCCCATTGTTTTCATCGCGCGCGCGGCGCTGCCAATATTGCCTGGATGCGAGGTCTCGACCATCACCACGCGCACGCGTGCAAGCGGGCTGGCATGTGGGCTGACAAGCGGGCTGGCCGATGTTTCCGAGGGAGACGACGAGGCTTCGTTCATATAAAATAAGGCTCTACTCTTGCTCTTTACTGAAAATTAAAATGCACCCGATGTTAAATATCGCCGTAAAAGCGGCGCGCCGTGCTGGTGCGATTATCAGCCGCGCTTCCAATGATCTGGACAAGCTCACCGTCGAGCTGAAAGCGCCCAATGATTTCGTCTCAGAGGTGGACCGCGCGGCGGAAGCAGCCATCATCGAAGTGCTAAAACAGGCATATCCCCAGCATAGCATTCTTGCTGAAGAGTCCGGCGAGACCAAAACCGAATCCGACTATCAATGGATCATCGATCCGCTCGACGGCACCACCAATTTCTTGCACGGCTTTCCGCAGTATTGCGTCTCAATCGCTCTCGCGGTCAAAGGCGTGGTAAATCACGGTGTAATTTATGATCCGACGCGCAATGAATTGTTCACGGCCTCCAAGGGCGGTGGCGCATTCCTGAATGATCGCCGGCTGCGTGTATCGAAAAAACTCCAGCTGCAGGAATGTTTGATTGGTACCGGATTTCCTTCGCGTGAAATGCATAACTTCGACCGCTATCTGGCGACATTCAAAGACCTCACCCCTAAATGCGCCGGTATCCGCCGACCGGGTGCAGCCGCGCTTGATCTCGCCTACGTCGCCGCCGGGCGCTATGACGGCTTCTGGGAAATGGGCCTGAGCGCGTGGGACATGGCGGCTGGCGCGCTAATGATCAAGGAAGCGGGCGGCTTGGTGACTGACTTCAATGGTGACGACAATTACCTGAAAACGGGCACCATCGTCGCCGCGACACCAAAGCCATTCCCCGCGCTGCTGCAAATCGTTCAAGCACACAAATAAATTCGCCATTCGCCATGCATCGAATTGTGATTATCGGTGGTGGTGCTGGTGGTCTTGAGCTAGCGACGCATCTCGGCGATGGGCTCGGCAAACGAGGGGCCGCGCACATCACGCTGATCGACCGCAGCCGCACGCATCTGTGGAAGCCATTGCTTCACGAAGTTGCCGCTGGCAGTATGGATATTCATGCGCATCAGCTCGACTATCTGGCGCAAGCACGTTGGCATCACTTTACATTTGTCTTAGGCGCACTCGATGGGTTGGACCGATCCCAATGCTCGGTAAAAGTCAGTGAAGTATGCGATGACAGCGGTGAGATCATCCTGCCTGCGAGGCAAATCAAATACGACACGCTTGTTATTGCGATCGGTTCCCAATCCAACGACTTCGGCACACCCGGCGTTGGCGAGCACACTTTTACGATTGACAACGCATGGGACGCGCACTTGTTTCACCGCCGCCTCGTCAACGCCTGCTTTAAAGCCAACTTTGCCAACGATGGGCACGTCATCAACATTGTCATCGTCGGCGCAGGCGCAACGGGGGTTGAATTGGCTGCGGAATTGCACAACACGACGCGTGTGCTGGCGGCCTACGGGCTTGACCATTTCGATCCCGAAAAGCAGATCCACCTTTCCATTGTCGAAGCCGGGCCACGCATCCTTGCCGGGCTGCCGGATTATCTTGCCGAAGCAACACAGGACATTCTCAAAAGCCTGAACGTAGAGGTAATGTGCGGCGAAAAAGTAACGGGCGCACGCGTCGGCGCATTGGAAACCGCTTCCGGAAAAACGCTATCAGCTGATTTTGTCGTGTGGGCAGCGGGGGTTCGCGCACCGGATGTACTCAAAAATCTCGACGGGTTGGAAGTGAATCGATTGAATCAACTCGCCGTGCTGCAAACGTTGCAAACCACGCGCGATGAAAACATTTACGCACTGGGCGATTGCGCCGCATGCCTCTGGCGCGACGGGCAGAACGTTCCGCCCCGTGCACAATCGGCGCACCAGCAAGCCAGCCATCTGGTCGGCACGATGAAACGCCGCGTCAAAGGCGGCGCAGCAAGTGCGATGCCCGACTTTCGTTATCGCGATTTCGGCTCTCTCGTTTCATTGGGCAACTACAGCTCGGTCGGCACGCTGATGGGCTTTGTCTCGCGCGGCAGTGTGCGCGTGGAAGGTCTGCTCGCGAAAATGTTTTATATCTCGCTTTACAAAATGCACCTGATGGCGCTGCACGGCTTTTGGCGCATGGCACTCGACACGCTCGCGCGCATGATCAAGCGCCAGACCGAACCACGGGTGAAATTGCATTAATGATATCGACGACTGATAAGACCTTCAGCGGACACACGCCCATGATGCAGCAGTATTTACGCATCAAGGCCGAGCACCCCGACACACTCGTGTTGTACCGCATGGGCGATTTCTACGAGTTGTTTTTTGACGATGCGGTGAAGGCATCGAAGTTACTCGGCATTACGCTCACCACACGCGGCCAATCGGCAGGCACGCCGATCAAGATGGCGGGTGTGCCGTTCCACGCGCTCGAGCCTTATCTCGCCAAGCTGGTAAAGGTGGGCGAGTCGGTAGTTATCTGCGAGCAGATTGGTGAGGTCACCAACAAGGGCCCGGTGGAGCGCGCGGTGACGCGCATCGTCACGCCCGGCACCCTGACCGATAGCGCACTTTTACCTGAAGTCAGCGATGTGCTGGTCGCGTCACTTCTGGTTCGTGACAATGTGTTGGGCATCGCATCGTTGTCGTTGGCCAGCGGCCGGTTTCGCGTGATGGAAACTTCTTTCACGCAACTGAACGCAGAGCTTGAGCGGTTGCAGCCGTCAGAATTAATCGTACCCGAAGGTGCTGACTTCAACGCGAACGGGATGACTGTGCGTCGCATGCCCGATTGGCAATTCGACACTGCATCCGCCGGACGGCTTCTCGCAAAACAATTCGGCACGAGTGACCTCAACGGTTTTGGCTGCGAGGACATGCCGGTGGCGATATCCGCCGCAGGGGCGCTGCTTCAATATGTGCAACAAACCCAGCGGGGCGTATTGCCGCACATCATCGGCCTCAGTATTGAGCGCAATGATGATTTCATTCGCATGGATGCATCAACCCGACGCAATCTGGAAATTTCAGAAACAATCACACGCGAACAGGCACCGACGCTGTTTTCGTTCCTCAATAACACTGCAACCAACATGGGTGCGCGGCAGTTGCGCGAATGGCTGCATCATCCGCTGCGGGACCGTGCAGTGGTCATCGCACGCCTTGAAGCTAGCGCCGCATTAATGCCACACACCGATGGCATTCGCGCCATCATCAGCGACTGGGCCGATATCGAGCGCATCGTCACCCGCATCGCATTGAAGACGGCGCGGCCGCGGGATTTATCTGCATTGCGCGATGCGCTTGCAACTCTGCCGCGATTGAAATCGCAAGTAGACAATTTGCAAACGCTAGCACTGGCGCGGCTTTCAGAGGCATTGTCTCTGGAAGCCAATATCCACGACGGTCTTCAGGCATCGCTCAAAGACGAACCTGCAACCAGTTTGCGCGACGGCGGCGTGATGCGCGACGGCTTTGATGTGGAACTCGACGAATTGCGCGGACTGCAGTCAAACGCGAGCGGCTTTCTGCTGGAACTCGAACGGCGCGAACGCGAACGCACCGGCATCAACAATCTGCGCGTTGAATTCAATCGTGTGCACGGCTTTTTTATTGAGGTCACACAAGGTCAACTCGACAAAGTGCCGGACGATTATCGCCGTCGGCAAACGCTGAAGAACGCAGAGCGCTTCATCACGCCTGAACTGAAAGCGTTTGAAGACAAGGCGCTGTCAGCGGGGGAACGAGCACTCGCGCGCGAAAAATTTCTCTACGACACACTGCTCGATCAACTACTGCCGAGCGTGCCAGCGTTGCACGCCATGGCGCGTGCAGTTGCGGAGCTGGATGTGCTCTGCACCAATGCGCGCAACGCAACACAGTTTGGCTTGACCGCGCCCACATTCATCGACGAGGACCGCATTACGATTCAGGGTGGCCGCCATCTGGTCGTGGAAAGCCAGGTGGAAAATTTCATCGCCAACGATTGCGATTTATCACGGTCGCGACAATTGCTGCTCATCACCGGCCCGAATATGGGCGGCAAATCCACTTATATGCGGCAGGTCGCGCAGATTGTATTGCTCGCCCACACAGGTTCGTTTGTGCCAGCGGCCTTTGCCGAGATTGGACGTGTTGATCAAATCATGACGCGCATCGGCGCCTCAGACGATCTGGCCGGTGGGCGCTCTACATTTATGGTGGAAATGACGGAAGCCGCTTCCATTTTGAACAATGCAACCAGCAATAGTCTGGTGCTGATCGACGAAATTGGTCGCGGCACTTCGACCTTTGACGGCCTGGCGCTGGCCTACGCGATTGCGCGGCATCTGGCCGAAACCACGCGCTGCTATTGCTTGTTCGCGACGCATTACTTCGAGCTCACACAGTTGAATGCCGAGTTGCCCAATCTGGCAAATGTGCATCTGGATGCGGTCGAGATGAAGGACAAAATTGTGTTTTTGCACAAGCTCGAATCAGGCCCGGCAAATCAAAGCTATGGTTTGCAGGTCGCACAGCTTGCAGGTGTACCGAAGTCTGTCGTTCGCGCTGCGCGAAAGCATCTGGGCAGGCTGGAGGCTGGTGACGCCACGCCTATGGCGCAAGGGAGCTTGTTTATACCGCTCGCAAAAACAATCGAGGCCACACCGCATCCAGCGCTGGATGCCTTGGCGGATCTCAAACCGGATGAACTCTCGCCTCGGCAAGCGTTGGAGAAACTCTACGCATTGAAGGCGCTGAGCGAAAAAAGCTAGTGATGTACACCATGCGCGCCGTGCACATGCCCATGCGCAAGCTCGTCTGCGGTTGCGGGCCGTACATCTTTCACGACACACGAGAACAATAGCCGCTCGCCCGCCAGTGGATGGTTGCCATCAATAACCACCTGACCATCTGCAATATCGGTGACCGTATATACAACCCAGCGGTCATCTTCCTCGCCCTGCGGCACGCCCTCAAACTGCATGCCCACTGTGACATTCGCTGGAAACACGCTCTGCGGCTCAACGCGAATTAATGCTTCGTCGTATTCGCCGAATGCATCTTCAGGTTGTAGTGAAATGGAGAACTCTTCGCCTACCCGCTTGCCAACTAGGCCTTGTTCAACCAAGGGAAATATGCCGCCGTGGTCACCGTGCAAATAGACCATGGTTTCTGCATCGCTTCCCAACGCATTACCGTCGCTGTCTTTTAATGTCGCTTCAAGTGTTACCACTGCGTTTTGATCAATGACCATGTATCTGCCTGACAAGTTTTAATACGGAAGCGACGTGCTCACGCGGATGCAAGTCGCGAAGGATATGCCGCACCATGCCTTTTTTATCAATCACGAATGTCGCCCTCTGCGCGCTTGCATGCGATGCGCCATTGGCCGACGGCTCGGTGAGGACGTCATACTTTCTCATTACCTCACACTCGGCATCCGACAGCAGCCGTAGCGAGAGTCCGTGCTTATCACGAAACTCTTCGTGCACCAGGCAATCATCCCGCGAAACACCGAAGACGACGGTGTCACATTCATCGAATGCGTCTTCGTGGTCTGAAAAACTGATCGCCTCCATCGTGCACACGGGCGTACCGTCACGAGGGTAGAAATACAGGACGACGTTTTTCTTGCCGCGAAAGCTGGAAAGCTGGATCATTTCCATGCTCGCTTCCGGCAGTTCAAATGCGGGTGCTCTCGAACCAACGTGTAACATGGTCGTCCAGTTCAGTCGTTAGATTAAATTGCGATGAATTGCATAACCTCGGAATAATTCTAGCGCATTTTCTGAATTTTAATTGATGCTCTGCAACACCTTTTTAGAATGAATCCAGCCTCCCCTAAAACAAGCGCTCGCAAACCAGCACCGCAACGATTGCCGCTACTTGGCGGCATCAGTGCGGAAGTCTTTTTGCGCGAATATTGGCAGAAGAAGCCGCTCCTGATCCGCAATGCGATTGCGGATTTCAAAGCGCCCCTCACCAAGCGTGAAGTGCTCACGCTTGCGCGACGCGATGAAGCCGAAAGCCGCTTGATCACACGCCACGACGAATCATGGGAAATTGAAAGCGGTCCATTTTCATCGGCTGATTTTCGCCAACCATATGATGTCCTGTGGACAGTGCTGGTACAGGACGTTCAGCATTTTTCGCATGAGGCTCATGAGTTGCTGGCGCGTTTCAGCTTCATTCCGCAAGCGCGAATCGATGACTTGATGGTGAGCTATGCCGTGGCGGGAGCAGGTGTGGGGCCACATTTCGACAGCTATGACGTTTTTCTGCTGCAGGGCATGGGTCGCCGTCGCTGGCAGATTTCGAGCCAGCAGGATCTGCGTTTAAAACCTGATTTGCCGCTAAAAATTCTTTCGCATTTCAAGCCAACGGAAGAATTCGTGCTGGAAAATGGCGACATGCTCTACTTACCTCCCAGCGTTGCCCACAACGGTATCGCCGAAACGGAATGCCTGACCTGGTCGATCGGTTTTCGCGCGCCATCAAAACAAGAGCTCAGCGTCGCGTTCCTTGACCACTTGCGTGACGAACTTCAATTCGCTGGACAATATGCGGATCCTGAACTCAAATCCACGCATCAATCTGCACAAATAGATGCCGCGATACAGCGACGCATTGCCAACTTGCTTGGCGATATCCAAACGGCGGCGCGAGACCAGACTGTGATTCGCAAGTTTATTGGCTGTCATCTCACTGAGCCAAAATCGCATGTGGTTTTCGATCCTCCAGAAATAACGCTCGCGGCAGGTGCATTTTGCAAGCTAGCGATTCAGCACGGCCTCGAGCTCGACCTGAAGACACGAATTCTGTATGACAGCGAGCACATTTATATCAACGGCGGCGCCCGCGCGCCGACACTCGGCAATTGGCCCTATCTTCGTGAGCTGGCGAATCGTCGGGCACTTGCCGGTGCAGACATTGCCAAACTAAAATCCAATTCGTTGCTGGCGTTTTTGTATGAATATTATTGTGATGGCGTGGTGGCGCTCGCGCGTCATTGATGCCCAAGGAAAGTCCAGCAATTGAACTGTTGAGGAAACATCATGCCCGAACTCAATCCCCCGCCTGAAAAAATCTATCGCTTGATGGAATCCAAAAGCGACGCGCGCGCCGCAATTGAAGATGTGTTCGCACAGGCCCACCGCGAACTGCGGATTTTTGATGCCGATCCGAAAACACTCAGAGATCGCGATGTTGGTCAGCCCGCAAGAATTGAGACGCTACGCAAGTTCCTGCTGGAAAGCCGCGATCACCGACTACGGATTGCGCTTCACGACACGCGAGGCATCGAAAGCGAATTGCCACGCCTTATCGCGCTACTCACCCAATTTTCCGGCCAGATCCAAATTCATCGTACCCTCGGGCAAGCCGCCGAGGCACGTGACCCGATGATCATTGCTGACGACGCACATTACTGGCGCAAATTACATATTGACCATCCGCGTTCGGTGGTGACGCTCCACAGCACAGTTGACGCACGTCCTTTCATCGAGCGCTTTGAGGAGATATGGGACCAAAGCGAGCTGGCCGTCACAGGTAGCAACCTTGGCTTGTGAACAAAATTTGTGCACTGCACCAAGAAGCTGTTATACTTTAAGGACGGTCGAAACAGCATTACAGCCTCGAAGCAACTTAAAAGCTTTTTAAGTGTCGCGAAGATGTCTGGAAGGTCGCATCCGCCGATAAAAAAATTTGATCAAATTTTTCTCCAAGGGAATCACATGAATAAGTCTGTCCTCATCGCTGCAATCGCTGCACTCGGCCTCGCCGCTTGTGGCAAAGAAGAACCAAAAGTTGCTCCAGCTGCTCCTAAAGTTGAAATGGTTGCTCCAGCTGCTCCGGCCGCTCCTGTTGTTGCACCGGCAGTTGAAGCTGCTAAAGACGCTGCTGGCAAGACCGTTGAAGCCGCCAAAGACGCTGCTGGTAAAACCGTTGAAGCTGCTAAAGACGCTGCTGGCAAGACCGTTGACGCTGCTAAAGACGCTGCTGGCAAGTCTGTTGACGCTGCCAAAGACGCCGCTGGCAAAGCCGTTGATGCTGCTAAAGCCGCTGCTCCTGCCGCAAAAGATGCTGCTCCGAAGAAGTAATTTCTTCATTGCTGTGTTGCAAAAAAGCCGACGAAACGTCGGCTTTTTTGTTTGTGCGCCAGCGGGCGCACTTTACAAAGATATAAATTGATTTGGTTGTTTCTAGATTTCGCGCCAGTCGAAACCCCGCTCCTGTTCGGCAATGCCAATCCAGCCGCCCTCACAGCCGAGCACGCCAGCCAATGCGGCCACCGCCAAGGACGGCAAGTTATTTCGTTGGGATAAGTGCGCGGCAAGGACATGTTTCAAACGCGAACAATCAATTCCCGCCAAAAGAGATGCAGAAGTGGTGTTGTCCAGATGTCCAAATTTTCCTGATACGCGTCTTTTGAGGCTATCCGGATAAGAGCCACGCATCAACATGTCGAGATCGTGATTACATTCGAGTACCAACGCGTCGCAGCCGGAGAGCGTGCTCTGAATGTGTGCGGTAATAGAACCGGTGTCCGTCAGTACGCCAAGTCGGGCAGCGCCGTCAGAGAACACATACTGCACCGGCTCGAACGCATCGTGCGGAACAAAATAGGGCGTCACTTTTACGTCACCCACCGAAAACGATTCGTGCGGATCGACAAAATTGAGCATGGCAGTCGACACTGACCCTTCGCGGAAAATCTTGGCGGTGCCGTGGGTCAGCCAAACGGGGAGTTTGTGCTTTCGCGCAAATCTGGCGACGCCGCCGATGTGGTCTGAGTGTTCGTGCGTGACCAGAATCGCGTCGATGTCCTCCGGCATTAATCCAATGCGCGCCAGCCTCATTTCCGTCGCAGCCAGGCCAAAACCACAATCCATCATCACGGTAGTCTGGCCCACCTGAACAACGAGCGAGTTGCCCTCACTGCCACTGCCGAGTGAAGCAAAACGCATCGTCACCGCAAATTCCTAAACATAAAAACGGGCCCGGCATGAGTCATGGCGGGCCCGCTTGATAATTGCTGCACCCAACTAAGCCTCTTTAGCCCACTGGGTCTACTTGAGCTGTTCCAGCAACAAATTCAGGATGCGCTTCGATGTGCTCGAGTTGTCAGGCTTCCCGTCTGCACCTTGCACCATCACGTCCGACGTCCCCGCCGACTCTGCGACAAAAATGCGGTACTGCGGCTTTGAGGCTGGATCGTCTTTTCTCCAGAACGCAAGCTTGTCGAAGAAACCCTTCTGGCCGCCGCTGGATTTGGCCTCTACATCTGGGTCTATATAGCGTACGAAAAATAGCCCTTTGGAGCGATCGCGATCTTCAACGGTAAAGCCGATGCGGTCAAGCGCCAGCCCAACGCGCCGCCATGCTCTGTCAAAGGGCTCATTGACTTTAAGTGATCCGCTTTTGTCCGGCGCGTAAAAGGCGCGTGCAACGCTGGCAGCCCCAGGGGCTGCGCCGGCGACTGCATTGGGCTTGTCAACTGCCGCAGCAACTCCAAATTTGGCCATCAAGCGCGCCAACATTTCCGCTTCCAGTTCCTTGTCGGTTGGACGTGGCTGCCAGCCGGTGCTGCTCTTATCTATGTTGGTGTAAATCTCTTCCAGTCCCCGGTGGGTAACGTACACGTCAGTGGTGCCCGGCTCCACGCCGGCTTCCAATCGCGTGCGAAATTTATCGCGGTAACCCGAATCATAGAGACCATCCAACACCCGGCCCACGGTACGACGGACGATATCCAGCGGGATTTTTGCGCGGTTTTCAGCCCAATCTGTTTCCATGATGCCGACTTCCGGACTCTCGCGTTTCAATATAAAGCCCGTCTCGGTCCAGAACTCTTTAATTACCGGCCACGCTTTGTCTGGCGCAGACTTCACCACCAGCCAGCGTTGTTCGCCTGCGCGTTCGATGCGAGCGCCGTCAACCTTTGGCAGCACAGTGGTGCCCGTCGTTGGTACGGCACCACGTTCGCGGTTGTAACTTGAAAATGTGGTCGCTTTCGCATCCGGGATAACGAATCGATCATCGACAACGGGTGACGTCAGATCAGGTGGGACTTCCAGGGAAGGGATCTTGCCCCCCTGAGAACGATAGTCGGTATTTTTACCCGATGACCCAAACGAGCCACATGCGGTAAGAAAAATACTGGCCAATGCCGCTGCGAAAGCGACTAACAGATTACGCTTGGACGTCATTTATGCTACTTCCTTTAATGTTTCGTGAATGCCTGCCGCATGCATGGCTTCGAGTAGAAGACCATGAAACTTCGCGTCAAACGGCGTGAGTGGCAGGCGAATACCGGTATCGATCAAACCCATTTGGTTGAGCGCCCACTTCACCGGTATGGGATTGGATTCGAGGAACAACTCGTTGTGCAAACCGAGCAGGCGATTATTAATCTGAATGGCCTTGACGCGATCACCCTTGAGGGCGGCGGCGCACATCTCGTGCATCAGGCGCGGTGCAACGTTTGCAGTGACTGAAATGGTGCCATGCGCGCCCAGAAGCATCAGTGCCAATGTTGAAACATCTTCACCGGAATAAATGCCGAAATTCTTCGGTGCACGCTTCAGCAGATCAGCGCCGCGCGCCATGTTGGCAGTCGCGTCTTTGATACCGACGACATTCGGAATTTCAGCCAGACGGAGCGTGGTGTCGTTGGCGATATCCGCCACGGTGCGACCGGGTACGTTGTACAAAATGATTGGCAGATCAGTCGATTCAGCAATGGCACGAAAATGAAGATATTGGCCCTCCTGCGTCGGCTTGTTGTAATACGGCACGACCGAGAGTGCATAGTCTGCGCCGGCAAGTTTGGCGAACTCGGTAAGGTGAATGGCTTCCTTGGTCGAATTACCTCCGGTACCCGCGATCAATGGCACACGTTTCGCGGTGTACTCGACCGCCGCTTTGATGAGCGTGCGATGCTCATCAAAATCAACGGTTGGCGATTCGCCCGTTGTGCCAACGATAACAATACCGTCAGTACCTTCGGCGATGTGCCAGTCAATCAGCGATTTCAGGCGAGCAAAATCCAGCGCTCCATCGGGCAACATGGGCGTGACAATTGCGACAAGGCTTCCAGTCAACATAGAGATATGAGGCGCAACAATGGCAAATTCGACGGCAAATTCGGGGAAGCATACATTTTAACGTATCTAAGCCTCAAAAGCCGCGCAGGTCTACAGGTGGGTTTAACGATTCGGGCGCATGGCTGCAATTCGTTGCACATTTGCGGGCTTGGGTGAATCGACGTAAAGGTCCTCAAAAGCAAGTACCTCTAACTGACCATGAACAGCCTCAAGCAGTTCCCCACGGCGGAGCAAAAACGCCGGGCGCGATGGACGCCCGTACTGCTCGTTTCCAGCTGCAAAGGTTTCATAAATGAATATCCCACCCGGTGCAACACTGTTAATCAATGTCGCCATCAACGGGCGATGCAGGTAGTTGGTGACAACCACGCCAGCAAATTTCTCGTCAGGATACGGCCAGGGCCCGGCTTCAATGTCAGCTTGCAACACCTGCACGGCAACCGGCACCTCAGTAAAACCGGATATATCACTATCCACGGCTGCCACGGTGTGGCCGATTTCTGCAAAGTACCGCGCATGTCGTCCCGCCCCGCAAGCGACATCCAACACGATGCCGCCCTTGGCGACTTTAGAGGCAAATCGCATCACCCACGGCGAGGGGGCAAGCGGCAAATGAGGCGTGTTGGCGCTAAAGTTCATGCGCCAATCATAAACGAGGCTCTGCGATAATGCTTGTATGAAAAAAGACAGCGCAAAGAGGATTGATCGCGCGCACTGCGAGGCGCTTGACGCTGCGGATTCACTGCGGGGTCAACGGGCGCGTTTCGAATTGCCTGAGCACACCATTTATCTCGACGGCAATTCGCTTGGCGCCTTGCCGAAATCTACAGCAGCGCGGATTAATACCTTGGTAAGCGAGGAATGGGGGCGCGCATTGATTCGCTCCTGGAACTCGCATTCCTGGATCACGATGCCGCAAACCGTTGGCGGGAAGCTCGCCCGGCTGCTCGGCGCAAATTCGGCGGAGGTCATTGTTGGCGACTCCACATCTGTAAATATTTTCAAGCTATTGGCGGGCGCACTGGCATTGCCGGACGTGAAGAAACGCCGGGTGATTCTTTCGGAGCGCGGCAATTTTCCGACCGACCTCTATGTCGCCGAGGGCTTGAACGCGCTGCTGGACGGCAAGTACACATTACGGCTAGTCGAGGCTGATGAAGTCGAGGCCGCGCTAGACGCAGATGTGGCGGTCGCGTTAATTACGCAGGTCGACTATTGCACCGGCAGACTGCATAGCATGGCGCAATTGAACAAACGCGCAAAGGAAGTGGGCGCGCGCATTTTGTGGGATCTCAGTCATAGCGCAGGCGCGATTGCGTTGGAGCTGAACAACGACGGCGCTGAATTGGCGGTTGGCTGCGGTTACAAATACCTTAATGGTGGGCCGGGCGCGCCCGCATTTGTGTACGTGGCCAAAGGGTTGCAAGCGAACTTTGCGACACCCATGTCTGGCTGGTTTGGACACCAATCGCCGTTTGCATTCGAGAGCACGTATTCACCAGCGCCGGGAATCGAGCGCCTGCTCTGCGGCACCCCGTCGATAATCGCAACGGCTGCATTGGAGTGTGGAATCGACACCTTCGAAAATACTTCAATGGCGAGCCTGCGCGAAAAATCGCTCGCACTTTCTAAACTTTTCCGCGATCTTGTCGATCAAGAGTGTGGCAATTTTGGTTTTACCTGCGTAACACCGACCGAACCTGAGCAACGAGGCAGCCACCTCTCGTTTGCACACGAGCATGCGTATCCGATCATGCAGGCAATGATCGACCGTGGCGTGATTGGTGATTTTCGGCAGCCAAACTTGATGCGGTTCGGCTTTGCGCCTTTGTATGTCCGCTTCGATGACTGCTGGAATGCTGTATCCATTTTGCGTGACGTGATGTCGAACGGTGGATGGAAAGCGGATAAATATCACCTGCGAAACAGCGTAACCTGACCTTGATTTAGCCAACGAAAATATGAAGACACTCGCCCCAATCAAAATCGACTTCGACCTGCCGCTGCAAAACACCAAGCGCATGCTGATCACGCCCGGTGCTGCATGGGCCAAAGTGCTTGCCGAGCCAACGGGTGTCGAACGAATCGAGCTAAAAAACCGCATCAAACGACTGCTCAAGGCGCAAAACGCGGTGATGGTTGCGCACTATTACGTACATCCGGATTTGCAGGATTTAGCCGAAGAAACCGGCGGCTGTGTTTCGGACTCGCTTGAAATGGCCCGCTTTGGCCGCGACCATCCTGCACAAACGGTGGTGGTGTGCGGCGTTCGATTCATGGGTGAGACAGCCAAGATCTTAAATCCGGAAAAACGCGTGCTGATGCCGGAACTGGAGGCCGAATGCTCACTCGATCTTGGCTGCCCACCGGACGATTTTGCAAAATTTTGCGATCAACATCCCGACCGTACCGTCGTCGTTTACGCCAACACCAGTGCGGCAGTCAAAGCCCGCGCCGACTGGATGGTCACATCCAGCATCGGACTGAAGATCGTCGAGCATTTGCACGCCAAAGGCGAAAGAATCATCTGGGCACCCGATCGGCATCTTGGTGCTTATATTCAACGGGAGACTGGTGCCGATATGTTGCTGTGGCAGGCGTCTTGCATCGTCCACGACGAATTCAAAGCGTTCGAGCTGGAGGAGCTCAAGAAACAACACCCGCATGCCAAGGTGCTGGTACATCCGGAATCGCCAGAGGCGGTAATCAAACTTGCCGACGTAGTGGGATCGACAACGCAGATTATCCGCGCAGCGCAGTCGCTACCAGCCAAGGAATTTATCGTCGCGACCGACAAGGGTATTTTTCACAAAATGAAAGCCGCCGCCCCCGGCAAGATATTTATCGAAGCGCCGACTGCGGGAAATTCAGCTACGTGCAAAAGCTGCGCACAATGTCCGTGGATGGCAATGAATGGCTTGGCCAACTTGGCAGATGTACTGGAAAACGGCAAAAACGAAGTCCATGTTGACCCTGAAATTGGACGCCGCGCAAAACTGTCGATTGACCGTATGCTAGATTTTGCCAAGGGATTGGATCTCGCAAAAACGCCGGTCAAAAATGAACCGGGTAGTACGAGCGGCAGTGGCATAGGCCCTGCTTAGCACCAAACTCTATGTTCGTGCCGTCGCGCGGTCACAATAATTAACAGTGCCATTGATCGGAATGTGCGCTCACCTATAGATGCAACGCAGGTGCTGGGTTACACTTCAGCTAACAATCAAGGCGTTTGACCACATCGCAAAATCAAAACAATCGGTCGACGCAAACACAATTACAACGTTTACAACACTTAACATGAGTGATGATGCATTGATCGGCAAAGCTGGTGCGACCGCGCAATTAAGCGCGGGCGAAATCGACCCTGCCATTCTTGCCGAACTCACGCGCGCACTGTTACCCTATTTGGGGCCTTACTCGATCACCACCGTCAAGCGCGCCAGTCGAACCACGACCGACGTTCAGGAAATGGTGCGGATGGTCTCCCAGCACATCGATGACCTTGGCAAGCGCGAGCTTTTCATCAAAAGTGCTAAACGAATACTTAACGATGTTCGTCCTGAGCAGAACCGTCAGGCGGCACCTTCTCGCACGCCGCAAGTCAACACCGGCGGTCGGCCGGCAACGCCGATTACACCTGAGTTGATGCGACGCGGCGAGGTTGCGCTCGCCCCCATCATCGGGCCACTTGCGAGCGTGCTGGTGCAACGCTATGCAAAAATATCCGAGAATTCGCGGGATTTTTTCGAGCGGCTGGCCGGACATTTACGTTCGACTGATGAGCGTAAAACATTTTTCTCCAACATTCGCGATGCGGGCGGCGCCGTCGTCGCGCAAAGTTGATGCGGTGTCTGGCTAATGCAGTTTTTTGCATTGCCCTAATTCATTATTTGTTCAAGGAGCGCCCGCCATGGGCCTGAGACTCAAATTCAACTTGATGCTGCTCGTCGTGTTTCTGGCGGGCTTTGCGACCATCGGCATCGTCGCAAAACGCTATCTCGAAAATCAAGCCATTGATGACGCGCAGCGGGCGGCAATGGTGGTGCTCGATGCCGCTGGCTACGCGAAACTTGATCCGCGCATCGCATCAGGGCTGGGTTCCCGATTGGTCGATATGAAAATCCGCGAATTTTCACCCGATGAAAGTTTGCGCGGCGTCGAAGCACAAGTCGCGTTGCGACTGAAATCCAACGGCAGCGGCCAGATGACCGAAATCATCACGGCGGCTACCGGCGAGCGGCGTCTTGCGGTGGCACGTACGTTTCGTGCTGCGGATACCGGGGCGACCACCATTCGTCTTGCCAATATTGATCTCGCACCGATCATGGTCACCGTCAATCTCGCGTTAACAACGCTCATGAGCTCGATAGGTATCGTCTTCCTGGCGGTATTTATTGTGCTGAATCTAATGCTGGACCGGATGATCGTCAGGCCAGTCGCGGAAATGGCGCTTCAGGCAGATGCCGTATCGATCGGAAACTTTGAAATTCCTGAATTCGCGCCGAAATCCAAGGATGAAATCGGCGTGCTCGGCGTTGCGTTTAATCGTATGCGTCGAAGTACGGAAGAGGCGATCAAACTGTTGAAGGGCGCAAATTTTTAGGCTGTTGTCAGCCCCGGTACAAGCTGCTGGAATGGTAGCGCGTTTGCAAATGTCTGAGCCCAACCAGCATGGCAGCACTCGCAGGCAGCGCCAATAGCACACCAAAAAAGCCGAACACCTGACCGAACGCCAGTAACGCAAAAAGCACGGCGAGCGGATGCAGTCCGATACGGTCCCCCACCAGCCACGGCGTGACCGCAAAGCCTTCGATCAGCTGCCCCACGCCGAAAATCACCCATACCAGCACCACGATCGACGGATCCTGCATCACCGCCGCAACCGTGCCAAGCACTAGGCCGGTTCCACTGCCAAGATACGGGATGAACACAAGTAAGCCCGTGATCAGCCCAACCGGCAGCCAAAATTTGAGCCCGACCAACCAAAGTCCCACTGCATAAAACACCGACATGATCAGCATGACCGAAAGCTGACCTCGTAAAAACTCCGA
This sequence comes from Betaproteobacteria bacterium, assembly GCA_031414995.1. Taxonomy (GTDB): domain Bacteria; phylum Pseudomonadota; class Gammaproteobacteria; order Burkholderiales; family Usitatibacteraceae; genus UKL13-2. The sequence continues at coordinate 2,361 of JANOQY010000550.1, read as the reverse complement.
CAGCACGGCATCAATCTCTCGCGTAATCGTGGCGACTGTCGCGTGAAATCGACGCGGAATCGACGCATCAAGATTCATCACCAGAATGTCCCAATCACGTAGCAGGTAAAACAGCGCTACCGGGATCAGCAATAAATTGATCAGAAATCCGACCACCGCCAATCCGCCGATGCCGACAGAGGAAAATATCTTCTTGGCAATCCCGGATGCATCGGATGCGTTTTCGGTAATGAACTGACGCAATGACGAGGAGTCGAGCGTAATCGTAACCCCGGCTTTTTCATTTATCCACGGGATGACGCTGGTTTTGAGCTTCTCGATGAAGCCGGGAAACTCCTGTGACAGCTGTGTGACTTCCTGATAAAACAGCGGCAGCACAATCAGCGCGAGCAACACGACAGCGAGCAGCAACAGCAAAACCGCAATCACGGTACCAATGGTGCGCGATACGCCATGCGCCTCAAGCTTGTCGACGAGCGGATCAAAGATGTAAGCCAGGATGGCGGCGGCGAGGAACGGCGCCAAAATCGGCGAGAGCACCCAAAGTAGTCCGCCGAAACCCATCAGCAGCAACACCAGCAGCGCAGAATTCCAATCAAGCCAGCGCTGCATCTGCGGCAGACGCCTGGCGCGCAGCCGAGCGAGGAAGGCAGGCGTTGTGCCGAATCGTGGGTCGGTGGGGCGGCGTGAATGCATTTCCAGTAAAATCCCGGTGTCTGTATCTCCGCATCGTAACTCATTAAGCGCATCCGCCCGCACTGCCGGGTGAGGGGCGCATTAGGCCATGACAAATTCTCTCGCCCCTCTGACCTATAAAGAAGCTGGTGTCGATATCGACGCTGGCGATCAGCTCGTCGAAAACATCAAACCGTTTGCCAAGCGCACCATGCGCCCGGAGGTGCTGGGCGGCATTGGCGGCTTTGGCGCGCTGGTGGAAGTATCGAAAAAATTCAAGAACCCGGTGATGGTGTCGGGCACCGATGGCGTCGGCACCAAACTCAAGCTCGCCTTTCACTTGAACAAGCACGATACCGTCGGCCGGGATCTGGTGGCGATGAGCGTGAACGATATTTTGGTTCAAGGTGCCGAGCCGATATTCTTTCTCGATTATTTTGCCTGCGGCAAACTCGATGTTGCTGTCGCGACCGATGTGGTGAAAGGCATCGCGCACGGCTGCGAATTGGCCGGATGCGCGCTGATCGGCGGCGAAACAGCAGAAATGCCATCGATGTATCCAGAGGGCGAATACGATCTCGCCGGATTCGCGGTCGGTTTGATCGAGAAGGAAAACATCATCACCGGGCGCAGCATCCAGCCGGGCGATGTCGTGCTGGGGCTCGCCTCCAGCGGCGCGCATTCAAACGGCTATTCGCTTATCCGCAAAATCATCGAACGGTCCGGCATCGATCTCCACGCCGCCAACAACAAGCAACTGGCGCTCGATTTGTTGGCCCCCACGCGCATCTACGTGAAGCCTCTGCTTGCGCTGATGGCCGCACACCCAACGATGGTGAAAGGGATGGCGCACATTACTGGTGGCGGATTGACTGAAAATATTCCCCGCGTGTTGCCGGAAGCGGTAACGGCTGTCGTCGATAGAAATTCATGGGTCGCACCGCCCGTGTTCGCGTGGCTTCAGGAACACGGAAAAGTGGATGCCGCAGAGATGGCGCGCACGTTCAATTGCGGCATCGGCATGGTTGTTATCGTCGCAAAGGACCACGCTGCGACAGCCACGGCGCATTTGCAGGCTGCCGGTGAGAGTGTATTCACTATTGGCGAAATACGAACGCGCTTGGCGGGCGAAGCGCAGACCATCGTTGTCTGAATATATTAAAACTCTAGCACTGGCGCGGCTTCTGGAGCAAAAATGTCCGGAAGACCCCGCCAGTGCTAGAGTTTTCATACTTATTTTTCCATAGATCCGCGCACAATGAAATCCATCGTTATTCTGATTTCCGGACGCGGCTCGAACATGGAAGCAATTCTGGATGCGGCATTGCCGTTATCGATCCGCGCCGTTATCAGTAACCGGCCCGATGCCGCCGGGCTGGCCATCGCGGCACAACGCGGCATTGAGACCCGCACCGTTGATCACAAAGCGTATGCATCGCGCGAGGCTTTTGATGCAGCACTGCTTGCTGAAATCTCCAAATTCTCGCCAGATGTCATCGTGCTGGCAGGCTTCATGCGAGTGCTAACTGAAAAATTCATTGCGCAGTATCCACGGCGCATCATCAATATTCACCCGTCACTGCTGCCCGCATTTCCCGGCCTGCACACGCACCGTCAGGCGCTGGCGGCGGGGGTAAAAATTCACGGCACCACGGTGCACTTCGTCACGCCGCAGCTCGATCACGG